>NZ_JAKRFW010000013.1:0-223992 GCF_022347905.1 Pseudoalteromonas sp. Of11M-6
GAGTCAGGCGATAAAGACTTTGTGCTCCTGCAAAGTCACCTTACCCCACATCCTTGTGGGGCAACACAGTAGAAATGCTAATCAAGCGCTGCCCTTTGGATTCACCTGAGTGCGCTTTGTTCATTGTTGCTCAACTTTTGCCTAGATTACTAGGCGGCAAGTCGAGCGTCGCGACCAAAACACACTCAGGAGAACAAAAGTCAAACAGCAAAGATCAACAGGCCCTTGTGCCTGCAAAATAAACGTAGGCACGATTTATCGCTAATTATTTGCCTCTATTCGTTTTATTACCTCATTAGGAGTTGCCATCACAATGAATAACTAAGCCCTTTGTAACTGACGAACTTATTATTAATTTCCAGTGCAAGGCTTATGGTTATCTTTGAGGCTTCTCAGACCAATCTATAGACTCTCATTTTCTATTTTACTTTTTACCGCTTTTACGAGTCTTTGTGCCTTTAGCCTTTTGCACTGCTGCAACTAGGAGCAGTAATGATGCCTTGGATACAAGTAAAGCAAGCAAACTTGACGCTTGCAAATGGTCAATGTTTATTTAGCGATGTCGACTTAACAATAGAGCGGCAATTTATTGCGATAACGGGCCCAAATGGGGCGGGCAAATCACACTTACTCAAAGTCTTATCCGGTGAACAGCCTCTAACCTCGGGCGAGCGACAAAGCCATGGAAAATGCTTCTATCTCCCACAAGATGCGACTAACCGCTTTACAACCGTTTCTGAACTACTCGGGCTTAAAGAGAAGCTAGTAGCACTGCATCGAGCCCATCAGGGGTTAGCCTCTGAGCACGATTTTGACTTAATCTCAGATGATTGGCAGTTAGAATCAAGTTGGCAAGCAACACTTGCACCGCTAGAACTCACTTTGGAAACCCCCTTTACAAGGCTTAGTCCAGGAGAGCGAATGCGTGTTTATATTGAGATACTACAATCTCAGCCTGCAATCCTATTACTGGATGAGCCGAGTAACCACATGGACAGCGTCAATAAGCACTGGCTAGCTGAGCAGCTAAAGCACCACAAACATTGTGTGGTTGCCGTCACACACGATCCTATTTTATTGGATGCAGCCGACCATATACTGCACATAAAACAGGGGGAGCTAACTCATCACTCGCTTGGATTTGACGCCTTCAGAGAGACACTCCTTCAAACTCAAGCTCGACAAAAACAACAACATTTGGCAAATCGCGCAGCACAAAAAGCACTTAAACAAGCCATGATTGCAGCGGATCTGCAACATCAACGGCAGGCCAGTAAAGGAAAAGCACAAGTGCGCGCTGGTAGCCAAAGTAAACTGGTTACTGACTTTAAGTCAGACAGAGGAAGTAAGCGTCATGCCGGACAAACCCATAAAATTCAGCAAGCTCAAGATAGGGTTAAGAAAAATGCAGTTTACTATCGAGAAGACAAACAGCAGTTTCATTTTAATTCAGCTCTGCGAGCGAAAGAAAAGATCCGCTTATGCGAAGCCGAATTGTGCTTTGGACCAGAAAAGACAGTGAACCTTTTTGCGGATACAACACAAAAGCTCAGGATAATTGGAGAAAATGGCATCGGAAAATCGACCTTGCTTAAAACCCTTGCAGGTAAGCTAGAGTTAAAGCGCGGAGAAATCCAGCGCCCTACAACATCTGTTTACTTAGACCAGCACTGCGCTTGGCTTGAACAGGGCCCTTGCGTTTTAGACATTGCCGAGCGCTTACTTGACACGCCACATCAAAATATAATCACCAGTTTTGCAAGCGTTGGTCTGAGTCTAGATAAGATTTCAGGACCTATCACGAGTTTCAGTGGTGGCGAGAGAATGAAAGCGGCCATCGTGCTGGCCGTGCAAACGCAAGGCTTTTTACTGCTTGACGAACCAGATAACCATCTCGACCTTGAAGCACAAGAAGAGCTTGCTGCCATGCTCAATCAGCTTCCTTGTGGATTTATACTGGTCTCTCACAATGAGTATTTTTGCAGTCAGCTCAGTAAACTTGAAGCGATGAGGTTAATAACATTATGAAAAATTTACCAATTACTTTCTAGGCTAAGATAAAAAGGTTAAGAATTTCAGATAATTAATTTCTGGTTTGGGATTTGCATTTCTACCTCTATGCAACGTTTTGTCACTGGAGATAATGTGGACTGCAAGGATATTCGATCAGAGTTTCACGAATGTAATCGTTTAGAGGTTGCCAGAAAAAAGTGGGGCCGTGGTTTTTGCTATTTAGATACGGGCAACAACCCCATTCGCTCTAAGGTTATCAAAAAGCGAATAAAGCAGTTGGTGATCCCGCCGATGTGGAAGCAGGTTCAAATCAGCGCTTGCGCTTTTGATAAAGTGCAAGCCGTTGGTTTCGATAGCAAAGGCAAAAAGCAATATATCTATCATCCAAGTTATCAGCTCACCCAGCAACAAGCTAAATTTACCCGTATGGCTCAATTTGCAAAACAGCTACCACAAGCAAGAACGCGCTGTATAGAGCAATTAGAACACGATGATTGGAACCAAGAAAAAGTTGCTGCACTCGCTGTTATGGTGCTTGATTCCACAGGGATCCGTATTGGTAACCAACATTACTATCAACACAATGATACTTGTGGTCTAACCACGTTAAGGCGCAAGCACCTGAAACATAACGAAGTAGGGATAACTTTTGAGTTTCAGGGAAAACACGGTAAACAAAGAAAAGTTGACGTATTCGACGAACAACTTTGTCAGTTTATTAGTGAATCCGCCGTACAAACTGGCTACGGGTTATTTCGATATCATTACCAAGGGCGATGGCACGATTTAACCAGCGATGACGTCAACACGCAGATCCACGCGCTACACGGCCCACAATTTACTAGTAAGGATTACCGCACTTGGGTAGCTTCTCGGCTAGCGGTACAGTTCGCATTTGACGTTGCAACGGAAGTCGAAAGTAATCATAAAAAGCGTTTTGATACCCATTTAATCAAACGAGTAGCAAAGGCACTTGGCAACACTCCCAAGGTCTGTCGAGACTACTATATCCACCCTAAGCTCTTAAGCCATTTATGTGAACTCAGCCAAAATCAAACGGTTCCTGATTTTAGTAACGACTTTTGGCAGTTAGATGGCTCGCTCAGCGATTGTGAAGCTTTCATCGTGAAGGTATTAACAGAAGAAAAGGGGGAGGAAGGAACGCCTCCCCCTTTGGGCACTTAGTGGCGTCTCTGTTATGACCACTAAATTAAATGGGCTGAGACGACTGCACGTCTCAAACCACATGGGGACGATGGGTTAAAGCGGTAATACCTCAAGGGTAGTGACATAGCTGCCGGCACGCTTTGTGGCGGGTGCTTGTGCTTTGTCGTCTTCATATTCCACTTCAAACCAATACATGCCTGGCTCAGATAGTGTTAGCGTCACTTCACCTTTGGCATTCGTTGTATATTTGCTTGGTTGACTGTTATCACGGTACTTTTCATCCTGACGTACCACTATCACTTCTGCACCCTTGGCAGGTTCACCATCCATCGTATACTGCAAGGTAATTGGTTCACCGGTGTACAAATCATTAGGGTGAGTAACCGGGTTTAGTTCTAGCCCTTTGCCGGTTGGCTTAAGCGCGGTATTATTTGGTGCGCCCAAAGTTACAAATACTTCTAATCGTCTTGCAACGTCGGTCACACTTAAATCTTTTGCCGTTTTTGGTACTTCTTTGTTAAAGGCTTCTACTGAACCAACTTTGCCGCGTCCTGGCCAGTAATGCTTTTCACCGTTTTCATCAGTCCAGCGCGCCACCAGCGAGCGACTTTGATTAAACACTTTGTAAGTGCCTTGCTGATTGAGCTCAATGTCAAACACACTGCGATACTTAAGTTTTGCGGCGTTCTTAAGCTCAACCTTGCTACCAGAAGGAGACAGTGCAGATAGGCGCTCTAGTGGATAAGCATAATGATCTGGGTTAAAGATCCCGTTGGCGATGGCAGCATCAAACGTGATCCATTCGCTGTCACCAGATACCACGGTGGTACTTGGCTTTATCCATACTCGGTGTGCTTCACTTAACGGGCTATATGCGGCTAAGGCAACTAAGACACCAGAAACTAACGTTGAAATTTTCACGATTAAGGCTCCATTGTTAAAATTGTTGTAGCGAGTTCCGATTTACCTTCTGCAATCACAGTGACAGGTGCAGTGATAGGTAAGGTCACTGGCAGTTTCAATACTTCACGACCTCCAAGCTCACGAGCAGCCTCTACAAACAGCGTGTACTCACCCGCAGGTAAGGCTTTAAACTCATCGCGCCAAGGGGTTAAATCAATCTTTGCCGTACCAGGACGCCTTGTAGCACCAGTCACGCCATCCACAGGCATGGATAGGCTACGACCGCTTCTACGCCACCAAAGGCGTAAGTCTTTTAACCACTTTTCACCCTCTTTATCGGCCATGTTAACGTCATACCAAACGGCAATATCGGCAACTCGCTGTTGTTTGCTGTCTGCCAGCCATACTGCTACATAAGGTGGGTGATATTCCGCAACGTTTAAGCGCGGGATAGTGATTTCAACTTCATCAGCTTTAGCGTGCGCGGGTACCATCAGCACTAAAACAGGTAATACAAAGCCTGCTGCTACGAGCGGCCAAGTCGACTTTCTTCCTCGAGAATGCTTGTATAAAAGCCATAACCCTGTGAGTGAAAACACTACACAAGCTACTGAAAACACATCAATAAACATACGCCATGCAAATCCTGTATTACGTCCTTTGTGAAGATCGTTAAGGTATGATACCCAACCACGATCCGTGATCTCTTGATAAAACTCACCGCTATCAAGGGCGATGCTAAACCAGCCATCGCCACCAGCTCTTGGCAGCGCAACATACAATTCGTACTCACTCCACTGCACTTGCTGTAGTGCAGGTAACGCCGAGCCTGTGTGTGACTGATACCAAGATTGAAAGCTGTGTGGCAGCGCTGTTTGCTCTGCCGCCGCGTTAAGCTGGGTCAACAGAGCGCTTGGCAGCACCGCTTCTTTAGCATATGTAGTAGGTGCAGCTTCTATCTGGCTTGCGTGATTTAAGGTGATCCCAGTCACGGCAAACAGCAGCATTCCCACCAAACACACGGCAGAGCTCATCCAATGCCAAGTGCGCCAATCAAACAGCTTTTTAAGTCGCCGATTCGACGACTTAGCCGCTGAGCGAGCTCGTGTCATTAAAAGCTCCACGCCAATGAAGCCCAATAGCGACGACCATCTTCAAAGTAGCCGTATTCTGCTTCAGTAATTTCTTCATCGAAGAGGTTGTAAATCCCAAATCCAAGCTTAGTTGCTTCGTTCAGTTGATAATTTGCACCTAAATCAGTTAGGTTATACGAAGGTGCGACCAAGCTACTTTGCGAAGGCCCTGTTACAGGCTGGCTTTCTTCACCACGATAATGGAAGCGTAACCACGTGCTCAGCTCATCAGAATACTGATAATTAAGCGAAGTTTGGAACAGATGTTTAGGTAACTGGTTTAACGGGCTACCAGCATACACTCCGGTTTTTTGCTCCGAATCTGTGTAGGTATAGTTTGCGTTAAGCTTTAGTTTTTCCGTCAATTGACCCGAGAAGCTAATTTCACCACCTTGGGTTACGGCTTCATCAACGTTGACATAGGTTGTCGGTAACGAGCCAAACTCGTTAGGGCCGTCCGTGCATTGAGTTAGTGGGCACGAAACCCGTGAAATTTTATCGTCAAACTCGTTATAGAATACCGTTGCTGAGGTGCTGATCCCTTTAGCAAGCTCAACGTATACACCTACCTCGTAATTAATTGAGGTTTCAGGGCTTAACTCTGGATTACCATAAATATTGCCACCACGACTCACTTGGCCCCACGCCGCAGTACTTTGACGCAAGTTCGGCGCTCTAAAGCCGGTTGAGATCCCACCTTTAACCGTCACCGCCTCTGATGCAGTATAAACACCGTATAAGCGCGGGCTAACGTGGCCGCCAAAGTTACCGTCTTTGTCGTAGCGTAGGCCCATAGTCAGGGCAAATGGCTCAACGATGCGCCACTCATCCTCAGCAAATACCGACCACTGATCGTTGTCGACTTGCTGCAAATCACTAATACGGTTACTGGTTTTGTCGGTCAAATCTTCATTAAGATAGGCAACACCGATTGAGCTAGTATGAGACTCGCCAAGCGGTAACGTCCAAAGAGACTGGAAGTCTACGTTTTTGACCGTCATCTCGCGGGATTTATTATCAAACTCTTCATGTTTTAGGTAACTACGAGAGCTACCAAATGACCAATAACCGTTATGCGTCAAAGAGATTGACTCACTATCGTATTCGGTTGTAGTGGACTCAGGACAACCACGGCGGCCACACGGCTCACCTGGCGCAAGCGGTGCTACCGTTTTACCTAGCGTTGCATCAAGCGTTTGTGAAGCAATACCATAATCCAATAACCATTCGTGTTCATCTGATGGTGTATAGGCCAGTTTTACCTTCAGCGTATCTGCATCGCGATCTCTAAAGCCAGACACGATTTCGTCTTCATCTCTGTGCGTAGTTTGACCGTAAATTTGTACCCCTAAGGTATCTTTGATTAGCGAGCCTGCTGCAAAGAAATTAGCCTGATAAATATCACCTGAGCGACTGTTTTCTTGGCTGGTGGCGTCAACTCTGACTTCTCCATGCCACTCGTCAGGCGTTTTTTTAGTGATAATGTTAATTACGCCGCCAATTGCATCAGAGCCATACAGCGAAGACATAGGCCCGCGTACAACTTCGATACGTTCGATGGCAGCAACAGGAGGCGTCCATGCACCTTCAACACCTGGACCGTCACTATTTGGCCGAGTCTCACGCGAACTTTGTCTTTGCCCGTCGACTAAGATAAGCGTGTACTGACTGCCCATGCCGCGAAGGCTAATATCTTCCCTGTCTCCGCCTCCAGTTACTACAACTCCGGGAACATCTGTCATGGCATCGGTAAGGTCTCGATAAAAGCGCTGCTGTAGCTCCTCTTGGTTGATAACGCTAACAGACGCCGGCGCATTTTTTAGCAGTTGCTCAAATCCAGAAGCGGATACGACGATCACTTCCATCTCTTCTTTTATTTCTGATTTTGCATCACTTTGTGCAAGTGAGGAAAAAGGCAGGGCAGCTGCAACAGCTAAAGAGAGTGGCGCCAAACTACGACAGGCCATCAACATCGAGAAACCTCCATGATAGAATACAAGATAAATAACAATTATTTTCATTTGTAATGTTATGATGATTGCGTATTTTGGAGCAATGCGATTTTTCTTAAAGGTATTTTAAGCAAGGCTTAACAATGAATCAAAAATTGACTCGCGGACTTAAAGTGTTCGCCAAAACAGTAGAAGCGGGCAGTATGAGCAAAGCCGCTGACTTATTGCACATGACCACCTCAGCCGTTAGCCAGCAGATCAGTAAATTAGAGCAAGACATAGGCCTAAGTTTATTTAATCGTAATACTCGCAGCCTAACACTCACTGAAGCTGGTACTATCTATTACAAGTCCGCGATACAAATACTGCAAACCGCAGAACAGGCAGAGCATGAACTTGAGTTATTACAACATACGCCATCTGGCATATTGAAGATTTCTGCCCCCATCGGGTTTGGAGGAGGGCTACTCAGTATGCCACTGCGCTATTTGAGTGAACAGTTTCCACAAATAAAAGTCGATTTGATCCTGACTGACGAGCCCATTGACATCATTACTGAAGGTGTCGACTTGGCTATCTGTATAGGCCCTTTACAGGACTCAAACCTCATTGCTCGTCATCTTGCTGACTGGCAACTTATCCCCTGCGTTAGTTGCCACCATCCATTGGCACAACTCAATATATCGCACCCAGAAAGCTTAGCGCCTCACGCTTTGATTGGTCATTCGAGTAGCAAACAAAACCCCTATCATTTGAGCCATCAACAAACTCATCAGCAAGTGGCGCTGCCAACAGCACGTTTTATGGTGAATAATATGCAGGCTTGCATTCAGCTCACGCTAGATGGCATCGGCTATGGTGTTTTACCTGAACCAGAAATTAGGCACCACCTTTCATCAGGTAGACTAAAAAGATTGTGTACTGAGTGGTCATTAAGAGAATATAGTGTTTATGCCGTGACGCCACACCGCAATACTGTTGCAGCAAAAACAACCGCTGCAATTGAAAGCCTAAAAGAGTGGTTTACCCAAGTTTCCAACGACAGCCAAGTCTTTGTTGGCGACTTTAGTTTTATTTAACCTAAGTTTTGATTAGTAAAAAATAGCAAGCCAAATAGTTGGCTCTAAAGTGTCTGTGTAGCTTACTTTGTGCTTTTGGTGTGCGGGAATGTTAAGGCTATCACCCGCTTTTAAGGTTATCGTTTTACCGTCACCAAAGATTAGTTCAGCGCAGCCCTGCAACACCAGCACCCACTCGTTTTCATCTTGGTCATAATATCCAGAGCTAGGAGAGGTATGGCCGTTTGATACTATCCGTTCAATACGAATATTTGAATGAGAAAGTACCGTCTCAAAAACTTCTTCAGTTAAATCAGCAGGAATATCTTTTAGAAAGTTCATAAGCTTGAAACTAGGGCCTAGCAATTAGTCAAGGATAGAGAAATAATTTGCCGCAACAAGCACATCCATTTATCTAGTAGCGGCAAATTGGGAGAATGGTACAACTTGATCGATAGAAATGTTCAATACATCGCTCTCAATCTTTCAAAACAATCCATCAGGCGATTAGTGATACCAATTGAATTAATTCTCTAATCAATTTGAAGGGTGAAATAGCATATTAGCTTCGTTAAAAATTTCTCATTTAGAACAACTAAATAGAAAAATTTTTGCCTTGCTACTAAAGCTATTTCCCCGCTTCAAGATAGATCATTTACTTAATACAACTGGTATGAAAACCACCCAACTTTAGCGACTCCACTCGGACCTCTTGCCTAGCTGTACAGTCGCCATTAAAGTTACATAATTTAACAATATTTGTAAAATATAATTTAACATTAAATGAATGAGTTTGGAGTTTTCTAAAATCCCTTGAGTTCCACACGCCAAGGAGGGTCTAATCGATTTTCACCAGCCCAGTACAATTTTATCTTATTTCCTGCAGGATCAAACAGTATCGCTTCTCGCCACAGGTAGCGCTGTTCAGTCGGGAGCTGCTCAAATAAAATACCTCGAGTCTCTAGCTCTGAGACCCACTCATCTAACTGTTCATGTTCAAAGTAAATAACTGCACCATTGCTGATAGGGGGCACTTCTAGCGACAAGGAGAAGGTTGCATTACCTTCAGGACATTCAAATCGAGCATAATGCGGCGTATCAACAATTTGAGTAAAGCCGAGCGTTCGATAGAATTGACAAGCTGCAGTCATATCATCGACAGGCAGCGTAACTTGATTGAGGTTCATGATTGTTTTTCTTACTACAGTGCACTTTTTAAACATTTTGCCTTAAACGTAAAAAAATACCAGCCTAGATTAGGCTGGTATTACAATCATCACATCTTAATGCAAGTTACAAAGCAAATGTTCTCGACACAGAAAGTACAATACGTTCATCTGCCGTATCCCAATCTAAGCTCGTATTTTCAGCCGCCACTTCAATATCAAACCCTTTAAATGCAGTTTGATAAGCAAGGCGATAGTGATTGTAAGATTTATCGTTACCATCCCACGTATATTTATCGCCATCCAATGAATTGGAGATATCAAAGCTTGCTCTTAGTGCATGACCTTCTGCAATTTCAAAAGTATGTGCTACCATCGCAATAGTGTGACCCGCTTCGGTACCAAAATAATCCCAGCTGTACCAGAAATTAAATTCGGTTTGGCCAAATTCACTGGCGTAACCAAACTTAGTATAGATCTCTGGATAGTTACCGTCGCTTGAGTTGTCACCACCATGATAAGAATAGTAAGCAATACCATAGTCAACGCTCCAGCTTTGGTTCAGCTCGACGAAGCGACCAACGTAAAAGTCCCACTCTAGATCTGTGTCACCACCAAAATCGACGTTAGACGCCCAGCTTCCAACATATACACCGTTTGAAAAGGCTTTATCTATACTGCCTTGTAGGGCTGGGTCATTTTGCGTTTGACTCACACCGTTAAAGGTATAATCAGATACACCCGTTAGGGTTGCAGACCAGTCTGCCGCCGCATAGTTAGACGCGAGTAAAAGTGGTAGTGCACAAAGTGTTTTCTTTAAGGTTGTCATGTAGTTGTATCCCTAGTTTACTGATTCAATTTTTCTAAAGTCGATAAGGTTGTCTTTTGGCGAGCTATCAATCTTGCTCACAGTTTTGTATTTGCTATAAGCAATGTAACCAAAACATGAGAAGAACAAGCCTATAACTAACGCACCAACCCATTGGATCTGTAAAAAGTTTAGTTTAAATAACAGCGTAAGCAGTGATAACGCCACGATATTAAATAAAATATAGTTTCTTTTTCCTAAACGGCTAACTGTAAGGTTTAGGTTGTCTGTATATAGGCGGATCAAAGAGTCGAGTGAGTTAATTACAAACACCACGCCAACGAAGACCATTGCAAAGTTTTTAATACCCGCAGTAGGGATCCCAGCCTCATGGTAGTGATAAAGCACACTAAACCATGCAGCGATTGGAATAGACGGGAAAATCAACATCGCCGCTAGCACTTGATAGGTTTTCAAGCCCCCGACAAAACGCGATGTGAATTGCCCTATCATGATGCTCCACGCAAACCACCAAAACAGATAAAACTCGTGATAGTCATTCAGTGGCAACACAAACTGATCTAAATTGGTAAAGTAACCGCCGATCAGTGCCAAGTTGTTGGTATAGCTCGACATTGCACTGTCACCAAAGACAAACGCTGACGCCCACATAAAGGCGATTAAACCGATAAAGACCCATGTTGTCGTGATGCTTAAAAAACGCACGTACTTAAGGCTAGTGCTTGAGTAAACCGCAAAAGCAATCGCCGCAAACACAATCAGATAGAAACTAGGAATAATCGACTCACCGTCGCCTAAACTGGGTAAATACCAAGGTAGATTAGACAACAATAAGAATGCAGTAAACGCACAAGTACCGATAATAACTAGGTTATTAATGAATTTAACCCAAGGAATTTCAAAGAATTTTACCTTGGGCTCTATTACGCAGAAATAAAAGCACGTAAGAAAGTAGAACCCCCAGATTAAAAATCCCCAAAAACCAAACTCTATGGCCAGCGGATTAGTAAATGCATACTCTGGGCTTGCTTTTATGTCTGCGTAACCCGCAAACTCCGTAAGCGGAAACATGATGAGGCCAACATCTAGGCCAGAAGTAAATAAGATTGCAATAAAAGTGAACGTTCTAACCGGTGTAACACCAACGCACTGTAAATTCCCCCACTTCAATAAGATAAAGGCAATTGCCAATAGGGTGAAAATGATGCCTGCACTAAGCCATACTGTCATTGTCACCCTCCCAAAATTGATAGAAGTAACTCATTTTTTCTCCGTTGTTTTTATTTACATTATTCCCGCATTAACGCAGTGCAAACGATTTGCACTGCGTGCCACTGCAGGTCTCATATGGGGCACGAACTTTCCCATACGAGTGGCGAAACTAGATCTCCGAACTACGTTGAACCTGTTGCCAGTTTTGTGTCATAGCAACGTTTGCTCCCTCAGCGGCAAGTGGTGAATTGCCTAAAATCATATCCGCTGCTTTTTCCGCGACCATAATAGTCGGCGCGTTGAGGTTGCCATTTGGAATGGTTGGGAAGATAGATGAATCCACAACGCGTAGCCCCTTTACACCGTGCACACGGGTTTGTGAATCTACAACCGCCATTTCATCCTCACCCATTTTGCATGAACAAGAAGGGTGATAAGCACTTTCTACCGCTTGACGCACGAAAGCATCAATTTCTTCATCGGTTTGGATATGCTCACCAGGTTGGATCTCGCTCTGTCTAAAGTCATCAAACGCACTTTGCTCGATGATTTCACGAGTCAACCTGACACATGCTCTAAACCCTTCGATGTCTTCTTGTTCTGCCAGATAATTAAACTGTATTTTAGGCGCCACCGTTGGATCTGCTGATTTAATCGTTACTTCACCACGGCTCTTTGGTTTATTGTGGCCGACATGAACTTGGAACCCATGACCATCAAAGGCACTTTTACCATCATAGCGAATGGCTGCAGGTAAAAAGTGGTACTGAAGATCTGGCCACTCAACGCCCGCTTTCGAACGAATAAAAGCACAAGACTCAAAGTGGTTGGTCGCGCCAAGACCTGACTTATCAAGTAACCATCTTGCACCGATCAAGCCTTTAGAAATTAACCCCAACTTGCCATTCAAGGTGATGGGCTGCTTACACTTGTATTGGAAATAAAACTCCAAGTGATCTTGAAGGTTTTTGCCCACTCCGGGTAAATGGTGTTTTACTTCAACGCCTGCGGCAGTCAACGCTTCTTTATCGCCAATGCCAGATAATTGTAATAAGTGCGGTGAACCGATTGAACCTGCACTTAGGATCACTTCCTTCGCTGCATTCGCTTTTTTCAGGTTTCCTTTCACACTGTATTCAACGCCTGTAGCGGTTTTGCCATCTAACAGTATTTTTTGTACCAAGGCACCCGTGACTATGGTGAGGTTACTGCGATGTTTAATTGGATCTAAATAGGCGCGACTTGATGAACAACGCTTACCACCTTTTACGGTCATATGCATTGGCCCAAAGCCTTCTTGCTGCTCACCGTTATAGTCTTTAGTAAACGCATAACCCGCTTGCTCACCGGCGCTAATAAAGGCGCGATAGAGCGGGTTTGCCATTTCATTACCATTATTGGTGCCAAGCGGACCTTGCTCACCACGGTACTCGTCGCCACCTAAATACCAAGATTCAGCGCGCTTGAAGTAAGGTAAACAAGACTGATAATCCCAACCTTGTGCACCACTGTCTTGCCACTCGTCAAAGTCTTTAGCATGACCTCGAACGTACACCATGCCATTGATTGACGATGAACCACCAAGCACCTTGCCGCGAGGACAATGCATAACGCGATTGTCTAAGTGCGGCTCTGGCTCAGTATGGAACTGCCAAGCATATTTATCGGTATTCATTGGAATAGATAGCGCAGTTGGCATCTGAATAAAAATACTCTTATCACTACCGCCAGTTTCGAGTAGTAGCACTTTGTGCGCTGGATTTTCCGATAGGCGGTTTGCAAGCACACAGCCTGCAGAGCCTGCACCTACGATAATATAATCAAAATCAGTCATCATACTCCTCGATTAAAATGGACTTTCAATATCGCTCATACCAATATACACAGACTTAGTCTGGGTATATTGATCTAGCGTCTCGATGCCATTTTCGCGGCCAATGCCCGACTGCTTATAGCCTCCAACGGGCATTTCAGCGGGTGAGTTGCCATAACTATTGATCCAACAAATGCCAGCTTCTAGCTGGTGGATGACACGGTGTGCACGTTGAATATCTCTACTAAATACACCCGCGGCCAAACCTAAGTGGGTGTTGTTTGCACGTTGAATGACTTCTTCCTCGTCATCGAATACCAATACCGACATCACTGGGCCAAAGATCTCTTCTTTCACTATGGTCATGTCATCATGACAGTCGATAAATACGGTCGGTGCGACAAAGTAGCCGTTTGGCGCGGTTTCAGGACTAAGTGCCTCACCACCGGTCAGTACGGTTGCACCTTCAGCTTTGCCTTTTTCAATGTAATCCATCACCAGTGTGTGATGCTGCTTTGAGATTAGGGCACCAAGATTTACGTTTGGATCGAGCGGATCGCCCGCGATGATATTTTGTTCGGTACGCTGCTTTAACTCAGCTAAAAAGGCGTCGTAAACCTTACGCTGCACAAATACGCGTGTGCAGTTGGTACACACTTCACCTTGGGTGTAGAAGTTGCCCAACATCGCGGCACTTATCGCTTGAGAGATATCAGCATCTTCAAAAACGATAAGCGGTGATTTGCCGCCTAGCTCCATCGTCACTTCTTTTAAATTGCTTGCCGCACTTTGCATTACTTTTTTGCCAGTACCCACTTCACCGGTGAACGATACTTTTTCAATATCAGGGCTGGTAGTTAGCCATTGGCCCACCTCAGCGGCACCTTGTACCACATTGAATACGCCCGCAGGGATACCGGCTTCAATAAATATTTCGGCCAGCTTAATCGCGCCTAGTGGTGTTTCTTCCGATGGCTTGAAAATGAGTGCGTTACCAGCGGCAAGTGCAGGGCCTGATTTCCAACACGCAATTTGCAGTGGATAATTCCACGCGCCAATGCCTGCACAAATCCCTAGAGGCTCTTTGCGAGTATAGAAAAAGTCCCCTCCCACAGGCTGCTGAGTGCCAACTTGAGCGGGAGCCACCCCTGCAAAATATTCAATTACATCAGCGCCTGTTTGAATGTCTACACATTCCGCCTCTTGCCAAGGTTTACCTGTATCTAACACTTCAATCTTGGCAAGCTCATCATTGCGCTCGCGCAGCAGAGATACCGCTTTATGTAAAACACGACTACGCTCAATTGGCGCCATCGCTGACCATAATGCAAAGCCCGCTTTGGCACTTTCAATCGCAGCTTGCTGAACATGACTATCGGCAACCTCTACCTCGTAGATCACTTCATCCGTTGCTGGATTTTTTACTGCAAACTTTTCGCCTGAGTGGTTTGCCAAGAACTGGCCATGAATAAAATTTTGATATACAGGGACTGTCACATTATCCTCCAAACTGCTTAATAAGTGATTGAATGTAGCGTTTTGCGAGCGTTTCACTGTGATGAAACGCATGATGGTCAGCTTTGCTTAGCACCGCTCTTAACCAAAGTCCGTCAATCATACCGGCGGCAAGCTCAGCCGCTTCTTTTGCCTGTGCTCGCGGCATAAAAGCAGCAAACGAAGTCGCTAGGTTACTCTGCAGACGGCGACTGTTAACGCGCTGTAGTCGGTGAAGTTCATCATCGTGCATAGATTGCGCCCAAAAACTCAACCAGGTACGCGTCGTATTTGACTGCTGCTGTACCATGGCAAAGTTAGCTTCTACGATATACATGAGTCGCTGCTCGGCACTACAACCACCGCAGGTTTTGTCCAACAAACTGTATTTCAAGTTGTTTAATAGATAGCGCACGGTTGCTTCGATCAAGCCTTGTTTACCACCAAAATAGTGGCTGATGATCCCCGATGAGAGACCCGCTCTTTTACTGATACTATTAATAGTGGTTGCTTGCAATCCTAACTCGGCAACTGACTCTAAAGTGGCGTCAATTAGCTGCTGACGACGAACAGGTTCCATTCCGACTTTTGGCATAGCTTTTTATTAATTGACCGTTCAATTAAAATAAAGCTTAGGGTGATAAAGATGAGACTTCAAGGTTGACTTTTTGTAAAAAGCCAAATTTTTGACGTTTGTACCTAGGTTAATCCCATGATAGCTAAGGGGTTTTAAAGGATTACAAAAAATCTTAAAAAATTTTAAAAAATCTGAGATTTTGCAGGTATTTGCGATAATTTACCGTTTTGATGTGACAATTTGATTAAGTTTGGTTTGGCTATAAAACAACCAAAACCGAACCAAATGATGGAACTGAGTACGACTAAACATCCTTGCTAGTCAAGATTTGAAAGCAGTAACGGTTGGTAACTAGGAAACCTATTTGAGACAGTGGAAACCCCAAAAGACGCGTTTGACTGATAACTCGCTACTAACAATTCAATCTTAGGTTTAAGCGCTAAGATCGCCTCATCAATTTTACTTTTCAGCCTCGCACTAAAAACATTTTTACGCAGCAAAAAGTGTACTTGGTTATCATGTACCACGTAAGACCAAGCCTGCGCAGCGTCAAGCCCTCGCTCTTTGATAAAATAGTTCCCCGTGATCACATCATCCACAATAAAATCAACGCGCGCTTTCATTAGCATTTCAACCCGCCGTTGCGCACTGGCAATACTCACAAATTGATCTTTATAGCGGGGATCTTGTTTAAGCTTATCAAGTTCCTCTCCATAGTAAGATCCGATGCTCAACCCTATGGTTTTCGATTGCTTTAGTAATGAAGCTAAATCGGCAAGCGCTGTGGGAGGTGATAACGAAAATAATCGCATACGTTCAAAACGGTAGGGCAGAGAGAAATCTCCGTATGCTTCTCTATCTTTAGTGTAGCTAACCATTACTGCGACATCTATCACTCCTTTTGACATTTCTTCAAAAGTGCGAGCGCTGGAAGGGAGGCGAATATAGGTGGTACACACGGCAACATGCTGGAACACCATTTCGGCAATGTCTACGTCTAGGCCCCAAGGTCCAAGCTCATCAAATACAGTTAATGGCGGCCAATCGGCAACAACGCCGATATTCACCGTTTTACTGCATTCGCTTGCACTGGCAGGGGGAATTACCAAGCCCCACACCAATATAGCCATGCCAATCAAGTTATTCACTGATATGTACTGCTTAACCATGACACCTCGTGAGCAAGTCTATAACAATCGGCCTTATAACATGACGGCTCTGTTCATTGCATAGGCACTATCTTTAGTAGTAACAATATATTTACCTAAAGCCTAGATTACAATGCCTAATTATTAAACTATTTAAGTCAAAAAACGTATCGGTGCTCACAGAAACAAAAAAGCGTGACGTAAAGCCCCTTTACATCACGCTTGTTTTGGCATTTTATGGCTGATATTCGAATACTTCTTCAATAGAGACATTAAATACATGAGCGATTTTAAAGGCGACTTCGAGCGAAGGAGAGTATTTTGCAGCCTCGATCGCCATAATCGTTTGTCTCGTAACACCCACTCGCTCAGCAAGCTCTTTTTGCGTCATTTCACCGCTCATAAAGCGTAGCATTCTGATTTTGTTTTTTATTGGTAAATCAGCCATACACAGCTCCCAAACGAGCTTTGACAAGCTGGGTTCCATAACCGACCAATTCAGCCAGCAAAAATGCAATCACTAAAATATGAAGTGGTGCAAATGGTAGTTCAAAAGGAAGCGCTTGCGGCCAATTTTGCGCTTCGGCAGAATACTGGAAAATAGAGATACACACACCAACCTGAAGCACCCAGTAGGCAGGTTTGCACCCAGATAGCGCAATCAACTTTTCACGCTCATCTAACGGCTTATCCATATCTTTATCGCTAACAAAGCTCAGTAGCAACTGACCTGCAATAGATGTCACGATAGAAATAACAATCACCTTAAGCAACAATCCTGATACCCAACTCGGATCTTGACGTAACTGCTCTGTAGCCGCTGTTATTTCGCCTAAATAAAAATACAAGATATAACCTGTTACCAAAAACTCTATCGCAATCGTTAAGTCACGGAAACTCAACGAGTCTAAAAACGCTTTAATCTTATTGTTGCTTTCCATGTTATCCTCACTTTACTCAAGGTTAAGTATTTTTTACATTGAAAGCGTAAACTTTGCTCAACAACAAGTCAAATATTTTTTACTTTAAGTAAAGTTTAAATAACCAACCTGAACTCGGGATAAGAAGTTAGTTATTAAACTAAAATCCCTAAGCTCAAAAGTGTAATATCACTCTAGCCAGAAGTTATTTCTTAATACAAGGCAAATTTGTGCGTCAATAGCTGGCCTATTGCAAGCAAATTTAACGCAGTAGTAAGCCCATACATTTATTAAACACCTTACGGCAGGCTGTCGTATCCTCGTATCCTACCTGGTGCGCAATCCAATCAAATGGCTTGCTCGTGCTTTCTAATAAATCACACATTTTCTGCACCCGAAACCGTTGCAGATATTGATTTGGATTGAGTCCGAGCACCTTAGCAAAACGTCGCTGTAAGGTTCTTTGCGTAAGTAGAGCGATATCAGCTAGTTCTGTAATTGAAATATTGTGACCATAACGGGTGTTAATATATTGCTGAGCGCGCAGCACAGCATCGTCACCATGTTGAAAGTTTGGCTGAAATTGATGATAGTAGCTCTGCTCCCGCTGAGCCGTATCTACGACAAGCGTTTTGCCTAACTTGCGCATGACTAAGTGACTGCTATATTTTTTGACTAGCTCTAATCCAAGATCAAGCCATGACATCATGCCGCCAGCCGACATAATATCATTGTGATCGATTAAAATTTTTCGTGTATCAATAGGCTGGTTAGGAAAGTACCGTTTAAATGCCTCAGTTAACCCCCAATGCGTGGTAAGTAAGCGCTGATGACTTAGCCCCGAGGCCGCAAGTATAAAAGCCCCCGCACAGGCAGATGCGATAACTGCACCTTGTTGGTGCTGCTCGGTTAACCAAGCAAGTAATTGAGGTTCAGGTTTGAGGTAATAATCAGAACTAACACTCGGCGGCAATAACACAATATTGTAATCCCCCTTTACAGCACTACTAAAGGTGACAACATGTGTTGTAAAGCGGGTATCCTGTGACTCTTCGATACAAATTCTATCTGCTAGAAAAAACAGCTCTTCTAGACCATACACAGCCGACTTCGTCGCATGAGGATAGTGACAAATCGCCACTTTGATTGGTTTCATCTACATTGTCGAATTTGAACTCAAAAATGTCATTTTAGACACTCCAGTCAAAGTTACAACTCCAGCACAATACCTCTGCAAATTAACCAACGAGGTAAAAGAAATGAACAACAGCGCACTATTGGTGATCGACATTCAAAATGACTACTTTCTTGGAGGGCTTTTCCCGCTATGGAATACCGAAAATACACTAGCAAACATCAATACAGCTATCAAAAAAGCAGCAGAGCAAAACATGGAAGTCATTTATGTCCAGCACATAGCTAATCCAGAGCAAGGAAAAGCACCATTTTTCAATGCCGACACAAGCGGTGTCGAGCTTCATAATGGCCTACGCCAAGCGCAAGAAAACGGCCACCATATCGTAAAGTCCTATGCCGACAGCTTTGAGCAAACCTCCTTAAACGATTTGCTCCAATCTAAAGGTATCGACACTTTATATATCTGCGGCATGATGACACAAAACTGTGTAACCCATACCGCGCTATCGAAATCGGCGGAGCAGTACAATGTCTACATTCTCAGTGATTGCTGTACTACCATAGATGAAATGATCCACAAAATTGCGCTCAACGGTGTTTCAACACGAATTCCGTTAATCACCGCATCGCAAATGTAGCCTATGCTCGTCGTGATAAATCACGACCTACAAATCCAACGTAGGTCGAGGTTTACCTCGACACTAGCAGAAAAACCAAAAAGGCTGGATTGACCAGCCTTGATTTGAGTGACATCGAAATGAAAAGGTGCTAATTAGCCTGCGATTTATAGGCTTGTCGATAGGCGTGAAGTAGCGGCTCGGTGTAACCATTGGGTTGTACTCGGCCTTCAAATACCAAAGACAACGCCGCTTTATAGGCAAGGTTTTCAGTAAGCGGTTTATGGTCATTGAGCATTGGTTGGTAGAGGCTGTCACCTTCGTTTTGACCATCTACTACAGCCGCCATGCGTCTAAAAGTTTTTTCTACTTGTTCTTCGCTACAAATACCATGATATAACCAGTTAGCGATATGTTGGCTTGAAATCCTAAGGGTTGCTCTGTCTTCCATTAAACCAACGTGATTGATATCAGGCACTTTTGAGCAGCCTACGCCTTGGTCTATCCAACGCACCACGTAGCCCAAAATACCCTGCGCGTTATTGTCTAATTCGGCTTGAATATCCTCCGCAGACAAATCGTTTTCTAACATCAACGGGGGCGTAAGTAAGTTATCGAGCGATGCCTGCTGACGTGTTCTTATCTCAAGTTGGCGTGCAAACACATCCACATAGTGATAGTGCATCGCATGGAGCGTTGCTGCGGTAGGAGAGGGCACCCATGCAGTATTAGCACCAGACTCAGGATGACCTTGCTTTTGCTCCATCATCAGCGCCATTTTATCTGGCATTGGCCACATTCCTTTGCCTATTTGTGCCTTTTTCCTAAAACCGGTTTTAAGGCCAATATCCACATTTTGATCTTCATAGGCCGCTATCCAAGACTGTCCTTTAATTGCCACTTTGGGCAATACAGGGCCCGCCAGCATTGAGGTATGAATTTCATCGCCTGTTCTATCCAAAAAGCCAGTATTGATAAATACTACACGCTGCTTAGCGGCAGCAATACACGCTTTTAAGTTTACCGAAGTACGGCGCTCTTCATCCATAATCCCCATTTTAATGGTATTTTTGGGTAGCGAGAGCAGCGCTTCAACACGACTAAATAGGGTATCAGTGAAAGCGACTTCTTCAGGCCCGTGCATCTTCGGTTTCACGATATTGATACTTGCTGCCGTCGAGTTTTTGAACGGACTATTGCCTTGTAAATCATGCAGCGCAGCCGTGCTTGTCATGATGGCATCTAAGATCCCTTCAAACTGCTCGTTACCTTCTGCATCCAGTACCGCTGGCGTTGTCATTAGGTGGCCAACATTGCGCACAAACATCATAGAGCGACCTTTTAGTGTCATACGCTGGCCTTGCGTATCTACGTAACTTCGGTCGGCATTTAGCGTCCGAGTCAGCGATTGACCTGACTTTTCAAAGGTCTCACTCAAGCTCCCTTTCATCAAGCCTAACCAATTTTGGTATACCAATACTTTGTCTTGTGCATCCACCGCCGCAACTGAGTCTTCACAATCCATGATTGTCGTAAGTGCAGCCTCAAGGACGACATCTTTGATCCCGGCTTTGTCTGCCTGTCCGATCGGATGGTGTGGATCAATTTGGATCTCAATATGCAGATCATGATGACGCAGCAATACCGCGCTTGGATTTTGTGCCTCCCCCTGATAACCCACTAGCTGATCAGGCTTTTGCAGTGCAACTTGGGTGCTGTCGTTGAGTGTAATCACCAAATTGCCGTCTAGAATCGCGTAGTTCGTACTTTCTATGTGAGAACCTTCAGCCAACGGCAGTGCTTTATCGAGAAACTGCCTAGCATAAGCCATTACTTTAAACCCACGGTTCGGATTATAGGCTTGAGTACGCTCAGCACCATCCTCTTCGCCAAGAACATCCGTTCCATAGAGCGCATCATACAAAGAGCCCCAGCGCGCATTCGCCGCATTGAGCGCAAACCTTGCGTTACTGACAGGCACCACTAACTGAGGACCGGCTGCGCTCGCAATTTCAGGCTCCACATGCTCGGTTTCGATGGCAAAATCTTCAGGCTCAGGCTGCAAATAACCGATAGATTCAAGAAATGTCCGATATTCTGCCGACTGCCAATCAGGATGAGAGAGATGGTAATCGTCAATTTGCTGTTGCAGGGTATCGCGTTTGTTGAGTAACGCTTGGTTTTGCTTCCCAAGTTCCGAAAAAATATCCGCTACGCCTTGCCAAAATTGATTGACCGCGATCCCCGTACCGGGAAGTAGAGATTGCTCAACAAATTGCGACAGTGGAGTCGCAATTTGGAAGCCTGAATGAGTGACATACTTGCTCATGGAGAGTCCTTGATTAACATTTTTTGAACGGGATAGGTCAAACATAAAACAATTTTTGGAAAAACGAACCCCTTTTCCCATTCACAAAAAATATACTCGTAATAATAACTATAAATTTAAAAAATCTAATTTATCGGCCTAGTGTTTAATTAAGCCCGCAGCCAACCACTCTCACACCAGTTGGTTTCGTGTAACAAACAACCAGAATTTAATTTGATTTATAGTACCCGTTCAAAGGAAGCTAATTATGTCTCAGTATCAAACTCAGTTAGATCATTTCTCTAGTCTATGCCAAAGCCAAGGAAAAACTTGGCAGTCTATCAGTCCTGAGTATGCCAGCCGTATGCACCTACAAAACCGTTTTAAAACCGGTTTGGACATTGCAAAATACACGGCAAAAGTGATGCGTGAAGACATGGCAGCGTACGACGCAGATAGCAGCCAATACACGCAATCGCTTGGTTGTTGGCACGGTTTTACCGCGCAACAAATGATGATGGCAGTAAAGCGTCACAATAAAACCACAAAACGCTCTTACGTCTACCTAAGTGGCTGGATGGTTGCTGCGCTGCGCTCAGAGTTTGGCCCACTACCAGACCAAAGTATGCATGAAAAAACAGCGGTTCCAGCTTTGATTGAAGAGATCTACACTTTCCTCAAGCAAGCCGATGCGCGAGAGCTAGATCATCTCTACAAAGATCTTGATGCAGCGAGAGCAAAAGGCCAAGATACAACAGAGATCCTTAGCAAAATCGATAACTTCGAAACCCATGTCGTGCCTATCATTGCTGATATTGATGCCGGTTTTGGTAACGAAGAAGCAACCTACCTATTAGCTAAACAAATGATTGAAGCGGGTGCTTGTGCAATTCAAATCGAAAACCAAGTATCGGACGCAAAACAGTGTGGCCACCAAGCAGGTAAAGTAACGGTTCCTCATGAAGACTTTTTAGCCAAGATTAACGCTGTACGATATGCTTTCCTTGAGCTTGGTGTTGAAGATGGCGTTATCGTCGCCCGCACTGACTCATTGGGTGCAAGTTTGACGCAAAAAGTGCCAGTATCAAAAGCGCCAGGCGACCTTGCGAGCCAATACACTAGCTATTTAGACACCACGCCAGTTACCTCGGCCGCTGACTTACAAGAAGGTGAGATGGCAATTAAATTGAGTGGCGAACTGCAAAAGCCAGTTCGCTTAGACAACGGTTTATACCAGTTCAGAGCAGGCACAGAAAAAGATCGTGTGGTGCTAGACTGTGTAACCAGTCTTCAATCAGGCGCAGATCTATTGTGGATTGAAACCGAAAAGCCAAATATCGAGCAAATTGCCGAGCTAGTTAACCGAGTTCGCGAACAAGTGCCTAACGCTAAGCTTGTGTACAACAACTCGCCATCGTTCAACTGGACATTAAAATTCCGTGAACAGGTATACCAACAATGGCAAGAGCAAGGTAAAGACTTATCGGCATACCCAAATCCAAGCGCGGATGCAAAAGTATTGATGGCGCCAGAGTTAGACGCAACCGAGTTGGCAACCGAAGCCGATTTACTGGTGCAAAACTTCCAGCGTGACTCGGCAAGAGAAGCGGGAATTTTCCATCACCTTATTACACTGCCAACTTACCATACAGCAGCGCTCAGCACTGATATTCTGGCTGAAGGCTATTTTGGTGACGCGGGTATGCTTGCCTATGTGCGCGATGTGCAACGACAAGAAATCCGTCGCGAACAAGCATCAGTTAAACACCAAGACTTGGCGGGCTCTAATATCGGTGACACGCACAAAGAGTATTTCTCTGGTGAGAACGCACTCAAAGCAGGCGGTGAAGCCAACACCATGAACCAGTTCTAAACACTGGATTTAGATAACTACTTATATAGTTCCTTAATCAGCAAGGGCCGTCAGGCCCTTTTATCTATTGTGGATCAGATTTTTACTAGCTACTGGTAACTGAGATCACGTATTTACCAACGCCAGTTATTCAGATCATATTTTTACTAACCTAGACCTATTTGAGATCAGAGTTTTATTAACTCAACACCTAACGATCCCGATCTTTACAGTAAAGATCTAAGATCCAGACAAAAAAGAGCGCATTTGTGACTTTTTTCACTTTCACAAACCAAAATTTTACTAACTAAACCAGCGACAGGTCACATTTTTACTAACTTACTTAGTAAAATTTTGTTCTGAGTTTATTTTGACTAAAAATCAAAATATGACTAACCTCAGATTTATAAGCACTTCATTCTGCTGTAAACCCCCTTTACACTTTCCATATTTACCCCACTTTTCCATGTAAAACTATAAAACTGATTACAGTACATTGAAGTCGATACATGACCCCCATTAAGAACTTAATAAAAGCAGTAGCACTGCTTACAGCGATGCATTGCCAGGCCGGGAATACAGTTATCAAGGAAATAGAAGATTTAGAAAAGGCAGGAAAATACACCGAAGCCTTAGTTAAAATTGAAACGGCCAGCGTCAGTGAAGAAGAAGAAACGCGATATCAAGCGATTTATTTGCAGGCCATGATTTATCGAAAGCAAGACTTATATGAGAAATCAATATCTACTCTTAGCTATATCGAAAAGCAGTTTTTCCTTACCGAAGCGCGCAAGTATGATTTATACAGAGAGATAGGCATTAACTATCGTAACTTAAGCCAGCTTGAGCAGGCCGAGTCTTTTTACTTAAAAGCGCTCGCTTCAGCCGAGGCAATGGATAAATCAAATTTAGTGGCGCAAACCTATAATAATCTAGGTGTTGTTGCCGACCATAGAAATCTGCTTGCGCAATCTATGCAATATCACTTAAAAGCCTATGAATTACTAAAAGGAACTGATCAGTACGAAAAGCAAGGGGCTAACTTTTATAATCTCGGTGATATTTCTGTGCGTATGGGGGATGAGGAAAATGCAGAGTATTTCTTTCAACAAGCTCTCGTTGCAGATAAAGCTTCAAAAGAATTACGCAACGTCGCAGGCACGGCCCTTCGCTTGGGAGAGCTGAAGTTTAAGAACGGTAAAACGGACGAAGCATTAGCGCAAACAAAAGAGGCCATTGAATTTCTAAAAGAACTCAATGCTAGGGTTTCACTCGCTAGGGCATATCGAAACTCCGCATTGATCCATATAGCCAAGGCAGACTTAGACAATGCCCTGTTGGATGCACTTGCAGGCATTGAATATGCCACTCAAACCAGTTCAACACTGCAACAATTTTACGCCTACCTGACGGAGTTAGAAGTTAGGCTAAAACGTAAAGAATTAGCCAAAGCAAAAACACTACTCACCAAGCTGGACGCCCTAACCGAAATAGAAACGGCAGAGGTGCTGCTCGAAAAATATCATCGCCTTAAAGCGATAACGCTTGCTGCACATCATGAATACGCCCAAGCTTTTCAATTTATGAAGTCGACTTCAAAGTTACAGACTCAACTTCATGAAACATTACTAGAAAAACAAGTAAGTACCTATAAAGCCAGTATTGACGCGCTTATTCAATCTCAACAACTGGAGCAAGCACGCTCTGCACAAGCCATAACCGAGGTTAACTTACAAAACGCCAAGCTATCCACACAAATGTGGGTGATCACTGCAATCTCGACCTTTTTAGCTGGATTATTTCTAGTCGGATTTTTTGTCGTCAAGCATAGAAATGCGGCGCTAAAAGCAAAAATGTATCAATTGAATATTGAGCATAAAGATAAAATGCTGGCCGATATTTCCCACGAGTTACGCACGCCACTCAGTGTCTTAAAACTCCATATAGAAGCGATGGAACACAATCTTATTGATGACAGCACACTTGCGTATGCCAAGATCAACAACAAGATAAATCAGCTAAATGAATTGATCTCGAACGTATATCAATTGTCTCAAGCAGATCATGACGCGCTAGTGATCCATCCCCAGCAGCATGGCGCGAAAACGGTTATCCAAAGCTATGTGTACGATATTGAAAGATTAGTAACAAGTAATCAGCTGCAATTTATCGCCGACATTCACGTCGATGATATGAGTATTTACATTGATAAACCAAAGCTAGATAGGGTTATCGATAATCTTGCTAAGAATGCATGTTTATACACAGATAAACCCGGCAAGGTAAGGTTTAAAGCTGTGGTCAATAAACAAGAACTATTCCTACAAGTAGATGATAGCTCACCAGGCGTATCTGAGGCCGAGCAGAACAAACTGTTTGAACGCTTGTACCGTGTCGAGGCATCGAGAAGTCGTGCAACAGGAGGCTCAGGTCTTGGCTTATCTATTTGTAAGAGCTTAATTGAAGCGATGAATGGAAAAATCACAGTGAAGTCAGGGAAGTATGGCGGTTTGTGTATTCAGATAAACTTACCTCACGCGGTAGATGTACCAGCATAAAGTACAAAAGGCTAAGCAGATGCTTGGCCTTTTGTCTTTCTGAGCTTGCTTAGAAACGGTAGCTGATATTGCCATACACAAAACGACCATCGGTGTTATAGGCCGAGAACGCAGAGTAAGGGAAGATCTGGTTAAACGTTGTATAACCAATATTACTAACAGTATCTTGTGGATATTGATCAAATAAATTGTTAGCGCCTACAGCAAACTTCCAGTTGTCACCTAGATTATAAGCCACTTCTAAATCAGTGATCCATTTAGCGTCTAATACTTCATCGCCTTCTACTGCGCTAGAAGAGTCCACCGTTTCACCATAGCGTGTGGCACGTAATGTCGTCTGCCAATCGCCAAATTGCCAAATTGCAGCTAAGTTCCACTTATCTTTTGGTGTCCCATCTTCAAATCGTGCAATTTCACGACGAGCAAAGTACTCATAGCTGTCACCAAGGGCTTCAAGCTCAGCAGGGTTTGCTTTTACATGCGTCACTTCAGTGTCATTGATGTTTACCGCGGCACTTAAACGCAGATTACCGTAGTCGGCAAGATCAAAACTGTACGTTGCTACGATATCCACACCTTGAGTGCGCGAGTCGATAGCATTAGTGAAGTACCTTACACTTTGCGTATTAAGCTCACCCGCTTGCTGCAAAATATTAATGACCTCAGGACCGCCCAAGTTCTCAGAAAGGACGATGCGATCGTCGATGTCAATTCGATAGGCATCCACAGTAAATGAGAACGCGTCTAGTGTGTAGACAAAGCCCGCCGTCATGTTGACCGACTCTTCCGGTTCAAGCTCTCGAGCACCCAGCGCTTTTGCAGCTGGCGTATCAACAGGGAAGTGGCCAACTTCACTCGGTACGCCATTTTCAAATACCGTAGCAATTGATTTATAGGACGTTTGAGCCAATGAAGGCGCTCTAAAACCTGTGCTTACTGCACCACGTAGTGAAAAGTTATCCGACACCACATAGCGCGATGCCAGTTTACTAGTGAAAGTGCTGCCAAAATCACTGTAATCTTCAAAACGACCCGCCAAGACGACATTCCAGTCCTGCGTTAAGTAGGTATCAAACTCTGCGAATAAAGCGATGTTATGACGAGATTCATCGACAGCACTTGCTGGTGAGAAACCAGCGAGCACCTGCGCACCACCAGCTGCAACGGGATTGCCTTCTGCATCAAGCACGGTGAGGTAAGACGCTTCTTCACCGACTTCAATTTCATAGGTTTCGCGGCGATATTCTGCACCAATCGTGAAAAATACGTCATCCGGTAAGCCCAAATCCAATGCCGTTTTAGCATCAGCATTCACAAGCCACTGTGAATAAACTAAAGCGCCGTTATTAAACTCAGTCGGACTTGTTACCCCCATCGAAGTATTCAAACTATTTACAACACCCAAAGCGAAGTCATTCACACCATAGTTTGTACTGATATCGTAATCCCACTCACCTTGAGTGCCTTTTACACCAACCGCAAAAGAGTAATCATCTACATCGCTGACGATTTGAGGCAAGAAACCATCTGGGTATACCGCAGTTAAGTTGCGGCTGTCATTTGCGCGACGATAGAAACCACCGGAGTTACCTTCACGTGTTGAGTAGCTACCAAATGAATAAAGTTCGGTTTCCGCATCTAGGTTGTAACCCGCATTATAAAATAGTGCAAAGTCTTCCACTTCAGCTTTACCAAAACGGTGGTTGTAGCGATCAAATGAAAACTCTCTTGAGTCAAGTTGACCATTTTCATCACGAGCATACTGCTCTCTTGGATCAAAGCCTGAACGATTAGTCGGTTTTTTATCTCTATATTCGGCAGATAGATTAATAAAACCTTCATTACCTAAAGCAAAACCAACGTTGGCACCAATTGTTGTAGTACCGCCATCATTACGCTTGCGGTCATCTCCAAGCACAAAATCTAAATCGCCCGCAGCGTTTGCACGGGTTTGTAATAAGTCAGGGACACCTGCCATCTGTGTATCGTGCTCACCATAGGTCACACTAATACTGCCGCCTTCTTCGGCATCTTTAAGCACAATATTAATAACGCCAGCAATGGCATCTGAGCCGTATTGAGCAGCAGCGCCATCACGCAGTACTTCTATACGCTTAATCGCGGCAGCTGGGATAGTATTTAAATCAACCGCCGTTGAACCACGACCAACGGTACCATTTAAATTCAATAATGCGCCAGCATGACGACGCTTACCATTAACCAGCACTAAGGTGTGATCCGGTGCTAAACCTCTAAGCACTGCCGGACGGGCGTGATCCGTACCATCCGCCAGCGTTGAATTTGGGAAGTTAAAACTTGGCACGAGCGTAGTGAGTACTTGGCTCAGCTCCAGCTGACCGGTACTTTGCATATCTTCTAAAGAAATCACATCTACCGGCACCGTGCTCTCGGCAATACTACGAAGACTTCTTCGCGTACCAGTGATTTCGATGACTTCAACACTTTCTTTGGCTTCAGTGTTGTTACTTTCTGCTTGCGCATGAATTGAAATAGTTGAAAGAAGCGCAGCACCGACAGCCAACGAGATTGGCTTGCGAACAGCGTTTTCCAGCTTGTTATTAATAAATTGCATAGTTTGTCCCGTGAATATGTTGAACGCAGAGTCTGTAAAAGACCGATTATTACTTAATTTAGTCGATATGAAGATAAATCAAGACTGAATAGGTACCCAAGTAAATAACACAAATTCGGTACGACACCCATTAGACTTAAGACTAAAATGTTGGTACTTACTAATTCAATACCACCCTAAGATTAAGCAACTCTCATCAGAAAAGATGCGAATTTTAGAATTATTCTTTCATCGACAATAAAGAATTTTTAGATCTAACTTATACCTCATAAGGGCACTGGTCTGATGTTTACTCACTCCATCTTTACTCCACATTGAAGCGCTTAAATACCAATATGCAGAAACGGAGAGTACCAATGACACAACGGACGCTAAAACATGCTGAATGGTTGAAAATTGTTGAATCTAGAGCGAACCAGCAGCAACTTCAAATAAAGCCAAAAAATAAACTATCACCAGCTGTAATTTGGACTTTTGTACTAGCCACTATTATTTCACTGATAAGTGCATGGGCATTTGTTACCGAAACGCCTGAGGCACCCACTCAGCAGCTTAGTAAAGAATCCCAAATGCGTATCAACCGCTACTTTACCAAACAGTATATGGTTGGAAGCTGGCAGTTCTCACATTTAAAAACCAGTAAAGATGACATCAATGTGTTTATCCGTATCCCGACTAAATTAACATTAACGGGACAGGCACTGAAGGGTTATATCGAGCAGTCACTATGCCCACCGGCCAATAGCAATGTTTGGCGTGATGTCAGCCAGTTTGCGCTTTATATGCACTTGTATTCGGATACGCCACGCCACAGTGACTATGCCAAGTGCAAGACACCTTAATCATTTCAGGTTAAATTCTTTTATCTTTCGTTCAAAGGCCCAATGGGCCTTTTTTGTTTTTTTGGATTTCAAGCGTTATTTCGAGCTATCGTGGTTGCCAAGCTGACTTACCGGCTCGAGCTCAAGTTTAGCTTTTTCTTCGAGTTCTTCGGGTAGCTCCTTGACTACGGCAACGCCTAGTTCTTTAAATTCAGAAGCTTGCTTAATTAAGTTGCCTTTACCCATATATAACTGAGAAAACGCTCGCTCGTAGCTCTCTTTTGCTTTATCAAGCTGTTTACCCACCCCTTCCATACTATGTAGGAAGCTATTGAGCTTGTTATAAAACTTCTCAGCTCGAAGCGCCAGCTCTCTGGTATGCTTGCTTTGCTCTTCAAAACGCCATAACTGTTTAACGATATTAAGACTGGTTAAAAGCGTTGTTGGCGTTGCCACCAATACATTGTTTTGTAAAGCGTCCTGATAAAGCGTTGGCTTATGCTTAACCGCCTCAACAAATGCAGATTCCACAGGGATAAACATGATGACCACCTCTGGGGAGTTAAGACCTGGTAAGCGCTCATAAGATTTACTACCCAACTCTTTGATCCGTGCAGTGATGGCTTCGGTGTGTGCCACAATGGCTTGATTCGCTTCACTATCGGTTGTGGCATTAATATACCTTGTATAGGCATTCAATGAGGTTTTAGCGTCAATTACCAGGTGACGAGATTGCGGTAAGTAAACCACGACGTCAGGGCGAAACTTGCCTTCGTCGGTATTAAAGTTGACTTCTCGCTGATAGTCGTAACCCGGACGTAGCCCAGCGCTATCTAGCACATTTTCGAGCATGAGTTCGCCCCAGTTGCCTTGTGCTTTCTTTTGCCCTTGTAACGCCGTGGTCAAACGATCTGCTTGCTCGGTCATGGCTTTATTGTTGGCTTGTAAGTGCAGCAATTCGGTTTTTAATGACGCCCGTTGCTTCAGCTCTTCACTATGAATGGCTTCCATTTTATCTCTAAAGCCCTTTAATTCACCTTGTACTGGCTGCAGCAACTGCTGGATTTTTTCTTTGCTTTGATGACTAAAGCGCTCGCTTTTCTCATCAAATATTTGATTCGCGAGATTGTGAAACTCTTCTTTCAGCTGGACCTTCGCTTGTTCAAGCTGCGCGAGCTGCTGCTCAAAGCTCAGTTGCTTTTGCTCCAGCAAGGTTTGCAGATTGGCCATTTCAACTTCTAACTCATGAGCATGCACTTGAATTTCTTCCTTGGCATCGAGCTCTCGCTGCCACAGCTGCTGATATTCAGCGGCTTGCCGTTGCCGCTCAGCTAATCTCGCTTGCAATTGCTGCTGTTGGCCATGACTTTGTAGTTGCTGCGCTCTTAATTGCTCAGCGAGTTGCTCAGCTTGGCTTAGTTGCGACCTAAGTGCTTGCTCGGAGGCGAGTTGATTATTGAGTTGATTCTTGAAAGTGCTGCGCATAACCCAAACGACGGGGAGTAGGGTAGCCGCACCGCCTGCAAATAGCGCAAGACTATACCATGCAGGCGTATTGGAGAGCATTGACCAAAGCATATTGAGATCTCATCGGTTCTTCTGCTTTGATAATACCTTAGATATAAATTTCAATCACTTAGTCATTCAGTGATCTGTTGACCATTGTAGCGATATCCGGCGCCATATACCGACTCTACAATTTTCGGAGATAAATCTAATCCTTTGATTTTCTTTCTGATATTTTTAATGTGGCTGTCGATTACGCGATCCGAAATATCAAAGTTATCCGGCTGAATATAATCAAGAATTTGCTGTCTTGAAAAGACACGGTTTGGTGCGTCATATAAAAGCGCAAAGACGTCAAACTCAACTTTGGTTAAGCCTAATGTACTGCCATTCAGTTTAACCGTTAATTCTTCCCGATTTACTTCGATAGGCTTTTGATACGCATTGGTGTTCACACAACGACGTAAGATCGCTTTCATGCGCATCACTAACTCAGCGGCGCTAAAAGGTTTACATACATAATCATCTGCGCCGACTTCTAAGCCCTGTAAACGATCCGCTTCTGCCACTTTGGCAGTCAGCATCACAATTGGTACTTCAGAAAATGCTCGAATTTGACGCATACACTCTACGCCATCTTGGTTCGGCAACATTATATCCATCAAGATTGCATCTGGTTGATTTAACTTTACCCAAGGTACAACTTCGGCACCGTCTGCAATATGAAACATTTCAAAACCGGATGCTCTAAAAAACAACAGCACCTGCTCTGCAATATCTTGGTCGTCTTCGACAAGCAAAATTCTTGATGAGGTAGACATAGGATTTATTTACTCTTTGCTTTTAACTTCTTCAATTGTTGTCTAACTTGGCGCTTTAACTTATCTGAAAGCGTGTCATCGAACAGTAACATGGTAAGTATACTAGACAAGTCTTCTGAACTCGCAACTTCATTAAGTAGATCATAGTCAGATTCTGATTGCGTCTCAATAAAGTTTAAGTGTGAAATTGTCGCGTCGTAGCAAAGCATAACGTTATCCTAATTGGTCTATGGCGTTTCTCCGTTGTAGTTATTAAAGCGCGAGATTATGGAATAAAAATGGAGTGAAAGATGTTTTAGGGCCTGTTGACCTTTGCTGTTTGATTTTTGTTCTTCTGAGTGTGTTTTGGTAGCGACGCTCGACTTGCCGCCTAGCAATCTAGGCAAAAGTTGAGCAACAATGAACAAAGCGCACTCAGGTGAACCCAAAGGGCAGCGCTTGATTGGCATTTCTACTATGTTATCGCCAGACTTACATAGAATGACTATGCTACGCAGGCTCTGCCTTGTATAAATACCAGTCAAACTGCTGCAAAAACAAACTTGAAAGATAAACAGGCCCTAGAGCCAGAAAAAAGAAAAGCCAACTTAATTAAGTTGGCTTATTACAATCAGTAACAAAGGGGGAAAATCAACATATGCCTACTGTTTCAACAATGTCACAACAAGCACTATCATAGACCTACACCTTTGTTGATTAGTTCCAAATTATTTTTAATTTTTTATCAGCGCTAGCATTTGCGACTCATCAAACTGACCAAGATTGACTCCAGAGTCTGCAAATAGGGCGTCAACAAGGGCTTGCTTATCGCGCTGCATCTTAAACACTTTCTCTTCGATAGAATTCGCCATAATCAACTTGTACACGAACACCGGCTTATCTTGTCCGATACGATAGGCGCGATCTGTTGCTTGATTTTCTACCGCAGGATTCCACCAAGGGTCGAAATGGATAACCGTATCTGCTTGAGTCAAATTCAAACCAGTTCCCCCTGCTTTTAGGCTTATCAAAAAGACATTGCACTTGCCTTGAGTAAACGCCTCAATGGCTTTATCCCGTTGTCTGGTCTGCCCTGTCAGCATAGTGTATTTCAACTGTTGCTGTTGACACTGCTCAGCAATGAGATCTAACACGCTGGTAAACTGGCTGAAGATAATTATCTTACGGCCCTCACTGAGTAGCACAGGCAGGTGTTGTGCAAGCCACTCAAATTTAGCGCCATGTTGGTCGGTCAGTGATTTATCAACCAATTGTGGGTGACAGCAGATCTGACGTAACTTTAACAAGGCATCGAGAAATGCCAGCTTGCTTCTTTCAACGCCTTGCTCCTGAAATAGATTGAGCAATTTGCTTTCTACTTGGTGCTGAACACCTTGATATAGCTTATGTTGTTCATCAGAGAACTCTAATTCTTTGATGAGTTCTGTCTTATTGGGTAGCTCTTTCACTACCTCAGCTTTGGTACGACGAAGAATAAAAGGTGCGATCAGCGATCTGAGTTCTCGAGCTCTAGGGCGATCTTGTTCTTTTTCAATTGGGATCTGGAAGTGTTGCTTAAACTGCTGCTTAGTGCCCAACACATCAGGCATGACAAAATCGAGCAGCGATTTAAGTTCGAGTAAATTATTCTCTACTGGTGTGCCACTTAAACAAAGTTTGAAACGCGCGGATAGACTCTTTACGCATTTAGAGATTTGTGCGCTTTCGTTTTTAATATATTGCGCCTCATCCAACACGATGGAATCAAAATCTAGTCCTTTATAATACGCCACATCGCGCTTAAGTAGCGGATACGTCGTTAGAATAAATCGTGCACCTGACAAGTTAGTGAGTGCTTCATCTCTATTGGAACCATGAATAATAGTGAGAGGTAGATGCGGTGCGAAACGTTTAAATTCGTCACGCCAGTTCCCCACTAAACTCGTCGGACAGACAATTAAACTTGGTTGTGTCACTAGCGTATTATGCTGAGAAATAAAGTAAGCAATAACCTGAAGCGTTTTTCCAAGGCCCATATCATCGGCCAGAATGCCACCTAACTGGTGACGATTAAGGAACTTAAGCCAGTTAACACCTTGCACTTGATAATCTCGTAGGGTGAAGCTCTGTCCTTCGCTGGCAGGGATCACGTCAAGATTTTCTATCGGTTTATCTAGCTCAGCGAGATACTCAAGTAGCTTTTGATCGTCTGAGTCAGCATGAATATGCGTCAGTTCAAACAGCTTTTTGGCATACGACAACGGAAATTTAAATTGTGAGCTCGAAAGGTAATAACTAAAACGAGATTTCAGCTCCAGCAATTCATCAAATATGGATTTGCTAATGGCATAGAACTGCTCGCCAATTTCGACGTAGCGATATTCATGGGCGAGGTTGTTAAGCTCATGAACCGGATGCTTATCCCAGTTGAGCGTAACGGGCTTGTCATCTAACATCACCTTTCCAAGCACATGATGTTGCTTATCTCTCTTAAGGCTTAACAGCACTTTTGGTGTAACAACGAGGCCATTGCTTGGCAGCTCGTCAACAATCCAACGTTTACCCTGCAAAAGCGGCCTGACCTCCCTGTTAAACCAATGGACTTCAACGCCATCCTCAGTTGGTAATAAAAATTCGTCGCCCTCATGGATAAAGCCGAGACCAGTGAGTACCTGCTCCAGCCTTGCTAATTGCTTTTTCGTCGCGCCTTTTCCAAGCGGCTCAATTGCAAAGCGAATTTTATTTGGCCTATCTAGTTTTATAAGCTTAGCAACATTAGATTGCTTACTCGCTAACTGCGAAAACCCAGCAGGAGGCGCAATGACATCATCCGTAAAGATATCTTGGAAACGCGCCATCACCTGCTCTAGCTTTTCAGCCGTGATGGTAGGCATAGTATGAAGATGGGCGATTTCCTGCGCGGTAAGCTCTGACTCAATTCTGCCAACGACCAAGTTTTCAGTATCTAGATACACCGGAGGTTCGGTTTTAATCAAGCGCCAGTGTTCAACATTCGCTAAACGGCTTTTAAGTTGGTATTCATTGCCTTCTTGATGCCAGTAAAAATCAAGCGTTTGCTTATGCCCTAGCTCCAAAGGTTGGCGCTGGTTACGATAAAAACAGCGATGGGTATGCACAAGTTGTGTGAGTGCATTAAAGCCCCAGACGCCAAATAACTCAAAATGACCCGGTGTGTTTTGCGAGCGGATCCAGCTAAATAAGCGAAAATCGTTTTCTAATAGACCAGCTGGAGCGACCTGACTATTGAGCTGTTGCTCAGTTAACACTCGGCCTAAGGGGTAAACACCGTCGGGCCGATTTGGCGAGACCTTTGGACTTACAAGGATTTCGTTTGCTCGAGGCTCTAACACGAAGAGTAAGACGTTTTCTGCGTCTGCTTTATCAATTTGCTGCAACTGCCCTAGTTCGTTAAACCAGTCATTAACTAAATAAGCCTCACCAAAGCCGCCAGAATGTTCAATTTTAAGTTTGAGTAATACCGCAGCAATGTGCCGACATTTAGGATTATTTGAACACGAGCAGTTTGCTTCGACCGAAACGCTACTTTGCGTTTGGTTTATTTTGATGTGCTGGGTGAAGGTATTGCCGTAATTTCCCAATACCTGTGCATCAATTTGCGCGAAGTTTTCGCTGTGTTGAAGGTAACAGACTTGCTCGTCTTTCAAATACTCCTTAGCTTTCGCAAGTAAAGCTGAATTGAAGTATTGACGAAGAAAACGTTCAGACAAAGGAAATTGATTAGCCTGCTCCTGTTTGATCTCTTCAAATAAGGCGAAAAGTTGCTCTTTAGATAACTGCGAAGACATTAAGTGCACGTCAAAATTAAAATAAAAAGCCAGTATATGAAATTAGTGATTTGAGCTAAAGAGAGAAATGTAAGAAATTCGCTAAAAAAGGACTGGTTGGAGGTCAACTGACTAGAAAAAGCGCCGAGTTGCTTGATAATTCAACCAACGCGGCAATTTTTGAACGAACCTTAATTATAACTGCTTAGCAGCTTTTGCAATTGTTCCAGACGCTTATCAGTCAATACTCGATTATCTATTTTCACGGTAACATCACCACTCTTTAGATTTCTCTGTACTCGAATGTAGTCGTTCTCTAGCATGGATTCGACACGTGAATCGCTACTTCCGAATGTGGTCAAGAATTTAGTGATCTGAACAGCACGTTTCTCGTCCGACATCTCTTCTGTCATAAAGTCTTGCGCTTTTAGTGCGGCAATTTGCTCTGAAAACTGCTCAGGCTGTTCTTGTTTTGCTGTGATGAGCTTTTTAGCTGCTTCACGGCCTAAATGATTTGCCGTTGGATACAACTGCAATACTTCGACCGGAATACTTTCATAAGCTTTCAACGCGTCTGCGATAGCTGTGTGAGAAACACCTTCCACGGCAGCGATTTCTCGATACGATCCTTTTTGGCCTTGTTTGATCAAGTTATGCTTAGTATCAAAATAGGCTTTACCCAATTCCCAAAGGCTCGGGGCGATATATTGATCGGAAGATACCGCTAATGTTTTTGCATCTTCATCACTAAAGTCTTTCGAGCTCAACACCACATAATCCGCTTCGGCCAGCATACAGGCTTTACGGCGTCTAGAACCCGATAAAACGTGAAGTTTGCCATTGTGCTGCCAACATAGGGCAGGGTGGAGATTACGTTTATCTTTTTTAATGGCAGGTAATATATCTGCGACCGCTTTTTCGCTTAATAGGGATTGCTCACGACGATTCTGCCCATAAACTGTGGTTTTACTCTCAATTTCGCTAAACGGTACCACTTCACAGGTCAGTACTATGGTTTTTGTCGGATCGCTTGGCGCAGGCATAGTAACCACATCACCTACTTTCGCCTGATCTAAAAGATCGTCGAGGCTACTGCCTTCAACCGCAGTAGCAAAAGGATCTATTCGAGTGTCATTTTTACGTTTTCTAGCCATTATTAATACCCTTTTATTCTGCTAGCGAAGACTGTGTTGAAGGCCAATTTGAACGGATCAGCATTTCTAACTCATCAACTACGTCTTTGATATTTTCTTGCGCTTTTAGCAATGCTTCGCGACTTGCTAAACTATCAGAAGTCTTTTGATCAAAAATAGTGTTAAACGATGAAGAGCTCGCCGTAATTGCAGAGCTGTGATTGATTGGATAACTCATTACTTGACGGCCAAAAGCACTACGTACATCTTTAACGATATCGCGCTGAGAATGATTGCCTTTAACATAGTTAGTGACTAAAAATTGCATAAAGTCCCAGCCTTCGTGACCAAGAGCAGCAACGGTATGGTATATCTCACCAAGACGTTTCAGATATTTATTATTAGCGTCGAAGTCTACGGCCTCTGGATGTACAGGTATTAACATAGCCGTAGACGCCATCAATGCGTTATAGAACATAAAATTAAGTGAAGGCGCGGTATCTACTAGGATAATATCAAACTCGTCTTGTACGGGCTCTATAACCTTCTCTTTAAGCTTATGGTAATGACGTGTCTTTTCGTAGCTTGAACTTTCTTTTAACTCTGTTGCTGTTTCGTGTTCAAAGTAAAAGTCATCCATACCAGAAGGTAATACGCGAATATTTGGAATGTGGGTTTCTTGGAATGAATTAGAGACAAGATCTTTCCATGTTTCACCTTCATCTAATTCGATGCAATCTCTCATCAGATCACCAACTGTGATCGGTTCATGATCATTAGATGGAAAAAAGCTTGATGATGATCCTTGCGGATCAAGATCAATGATCCCGATGCGATAGCGCTTAATATTAGTTGTAGCTAGAGCTGCTGCGATATTCACCAAACTTGTTGTTTTACCACAACCGCCTTTCAAACTATTAATCACAATGACTTGTAATTTATCGCTAGGCTTTCGTTGATCAGCATTTACACCCAGAACATCTGCCATCGCAAAGATATTTGCTAATGTGTATGCATAATGACCGTTTGCGCCTTTCTTTATATTGATGGTATCAAAGTCACCTTGGTCATGACGTCTTTTGAGTGTTCTATTATTCACACCAAGTAGATCTGCAGCAGCTTTTTGAGTGTAAGTTCTAAGCTCTTTTTCTTCAGTTTTAAGATGAGCTCTATAATGTTGAATACGACCAGCAAGTGATTGTTCAGCTACTTCTGCTGTAGCTTTCAACAGCCGGTACGTTGATAGCGCATTGTTATTTATAGACATACACATTATCCTTTATTTGATAACGATTATTATAATGTCCATATATTTTGCTGTAAACACAAAAAAACAAAGACATTTGTAATTTTGATTTACATCTAAGTATAAATAAGAAAGTTTAGATATGGTTAGATATATAGGTATTAAAGGCTAAGGCAAAGAAATTATATTCTATCCAACTGTTTTACATGGCTTTTTTTAATTTTCATAGATCTACTTTTTACTAGGTTAAGATCTGATCTCTTATAACTCCCAGATCGAAATTTTACTAACTACTATTTCAAAAAGTTATATATAAACAGCTTATACACAGAATTACTCACAGGTGTGGTGGTTGGGATCGATTTTTTACCAAGTAAGATCAAACAGTTATGCACAGGTGATATAAGATCAAGTGCTTTAAGGTATGTATAGATCTGATCTCTACCTAGCATAGATCAGATCTTTACTAATTAAGGACCTAGTTTTCCACAAGGGCGTCGGATTTGCCGTTGTAAATCCGCTAAATATGCCTTAAACAAAGGTTTTTCAGCGTTCATTTTACCTTTGTTAGTAAAAACTTGATCTGAAAATGAGCCATACTTAGTAAAAAAATGATCCCAACAAAAAAAGTTACTTCGGATCACTTTTTTACTAACTTTAATCATTAACTTTTTCTGTCGAATATGTTGTTATTAGACGTCATGAAAATTTGGAAGTAAAACAATGAGCCGGAAGGTGAACATCTCTGTTGACAATTTGCCCGATTCACTTCGTGGACAGATCCATGGTGTAGAAAGTGCAATCGATAACGAAAGTTTGGCGTTGTTTACGGACAATAAAGATGTTCGAGTATCTTTAGAAAATGCAGCCCATGGGTTAAGAGCTTATTCTAACACCTTTAATCATTACGATTTATGGGGACGCTTTGTTCGTTCTGGACATAAAAAATTACCATTAGAAGAAGCGCCCAAAAAAACAATCGTAACGAGAAAAATATCAGAAAAAGTAGATGGTATTCTATACGAAGGTGAGATAAAAATTACCCCTGCTGTTGTTAGTACTAAAAGAGATGGTGATGACGAAGAGTTTTTAGTTTGGCCATCTGACCGAGAAGAAAAAGTTGAGCGCGCACTGATCCGCCTAGCTTCTAAAGGTAAGATTGTTAAAATAAATTTTAAGTCCGGTATTCAATACGCGGTTATTTTTTCGATGAACGAGCTTGCTCAAGAATTAAAAGCTGTTGGTCAATCAATGCCTTATCCGCAAATTAAGGAATCTTTGGAAGCTCTTCAAGGTTCTAAACTTTCGTTCAAATATACGGCTACAGATACTAAAAACCCAAGTATTGATGATTCATTTTACGAATCAAACATGAACTTTCTGTCGTCGCTACACTTTAGTGGTAAAAAAGGGCAGGGTGGGAACATCAAATGTGTTGCATGTTTAAATGCATTTGTTCATAACATGATCGATAACTTGGAATATAAAGGCTATTATTTCAACAGTGCTCAAGAGTTAAAACGCGGTTTGTCTCGTTGGATGATGCTACGTTTGTATCATCTATGGCGTTACGCAGCTCCAGGTAAAACTTATCATTTTCGCCTAATTTCAATTATGGAAAAGTATGGTTCAATTTATTCTGATGATGAAATAACAGAGAATAAATTGAAGGCACTTCGTCGTGATATGACCACAACAATGAAAGATTTGATCGAGAAAGGGGCGATATCCGAATACAATATTTCAAATGTTAAGGATGAAAGGTCCGGGAAAATCGTTGATTATGTGTACGAAATGCACCCATCAGCTCAGTTCTGTGATGAAATATTGGCTCTCAATAAACACCATAAACGTATCGAAATTCAAGGCGGAAAACGGATCGTTGAAAATGTTGAAGTAATTGATGAAGATACATTAGAAGAAATCGTCAAAAAATAAAATTTCTTTGTCTTGGCTAGAATAGTATTTCTAGCCAAGACAAAGAACTTGAGCATCAAAGCTGATTTCTATTGCTACTGAAGATACTTCTGACCGAAATATATTACTACCTAGTTCTTAAAAACGATGCAGTCTATAAAGCTAAAAATTTTCTGTGGTGGAAAATACTGACATCAATAAATCTTGAAACTACATCAGCGGATCAAATTAATTCTCTAATCCTTGGGAGAGAGAACAAGCATATCAATAATTCAAATCTTCCTATTTAGAACAATCAAATAGAAAAAATTTGTTATCCAACAGTAGTTGATTTATTAGTGATTTCTAGATAAGAGTCCGTGGTCGATAAGCTATTTCAGAGCTTAAAATTTAATGATAAATCAAAATTTAACCTGAAGAAATTTAGTACTTAATCTGTGAAGATAACGATTTCATCATAGTCTTATAATACCAATTAGCCTTGATACTTGTTCAATTTGAAGGAGCAAATCTGATGCTAACTGCGTTAAAAATTTCTCATTTAGAACAACTAAATAGCAAAAATTTTCGCCTTGCCTATATGGATGTAACTTGGCGATAGCTGGATGCGGTAATGGTGTTATCGACAAGATTTTCTTCGCCTCAGAAGAGATCACTTAATTAAGCTAATTGGTATAAGTTTCAAAATGGATGGAACACATCATACTATAATGAGGACAAGTCAGTTAGCACTTGCATGGACTATACTAACTCAACAAGGTTATGTTAAATTGCGTGCTATCGTTAGATTCCGTATGAATTATACCTTACTATTACTCAAATCTTTCTAAATAAATTCTATCGACTAGAAAGTTGTACTCTCGCTTTCTTGGATGATCATCTTTTTGTGTAAAATGACTTAACTCTCCAAGTTTAGTGTCTGGATGCGGGTTAAAGAGTATAAATGGAAGTGCGGCACTTACATGATAGCGATTTTGAGCTGTATATCTCACATTCACCTCAGGTGTTACTCTGGTTGGCCTTCTAATTCTGAGCTTTGCATTTTCTGATAGACTAGAAACTCTATATTTTTCTTGTTCTACTAGCTGTTGCCACTTTTCCTGATCTATCATCCTCGGATTTGAATATAGTGAAGAGCGATTCAACATCTCCATAGCAAGTTCTTTACTCAAAACTCTGGTTGCATGTTTTTTCATCCAGGTAAATCGAACGGAATAGGGAGCTTCGGATTCGCTATGTATTTTTCGATAGGCAGCCAAAGTCATTAAGTTAGGAACTGCACTATGAACAGCTTCGAATCTGGCATCATTGTTAGAAATTTCCAGAATAGCATTTTTAAAATTTTCTTTGGCAAGATTCACTGCATTCACCCTAGAGTTGATAACTTCTTTAGGGTCATTAACTAACAAAAGACCAGGAAACCTTTGCAACAACTTTCCGCTTTCTCGGTCGTTTAAGTAGAGGTCGCGATAAGCATCTAAACATTTAGAGAGTGCTTTTTCACCTTCTATTTTTTTAACAGTTATATTTGTTGGAGCGGTTTCTTCATCTTGTTTTTTGATATCAGGCAGTTCATAAAATGTTGCCTTTTTTATATCGGCTTCTGTCAGTTCATGGCATAGCTGGTTAATGTGTTCATTAAGAATATCGAAAGTTGAACGTATATTAAATTTATTCATTGTATGATGTGTTCTTGGTTATCTCTCTCGCATTATATCAAAAATAATGAAATCTCGCTAAGCGATTTTATTATGAGTATCTAATGGAACAAACTAACCATATCACTTGCCGTTTGCTAAATTAAGCTAAGTATCGTTCTAGTCGATCGTTGTTGAGAACTTAGTTATTTGATCAATTAGCTGTGGGTATTTTGTGATGATGTATACTTTTATTGATCTTGTAAGTATGATGTGTTCCCTGAGATATATGTAAATTATATCAGAAATATTCTGTTAGCTCATATTTATCTTCACTTATTAAGCTTTTATTTGGAGCGTCTAGGTTTTAGAGAAATAAAATATCTGCTAGTGAATTTTAAAATAGGAAAGTGATTCTATGTCGTCTTGATGAAATTGCTAATTAGTTTTGTAGAGTTGAAATTGTTTTATCTCACTTTGTATGATGTGTTCCTTTCCGATAGACTAAATTATATCAAATTTTTTTGGATTTCTCCTATAAAATTAGATTTTTGTCACTTTTGAAGGGAGTTTCTAATGGGCAATACTATCAGGCTAAAAAGCAGTGGCTAGTAACCACTCAGAACAACAACGCTACTTGTCAGCTTTTTGATTAATTTTTAAATTCAACACTGATTTTATATTCATGAAAAAACAGTATGATGTGTTCCTTTATCCTCGCGATAATACTCTTTTTTATAAATTAAAGTCAACTTTTGATACTGACAGAGTCTTCTTCTGGTTCAAGATTTTAGTGTTGAAAAACAATAGTAAGTGTTCACTTATTTTGTTTCGACCGAGCACTTTTCCGTAGGCATGAAGGTTTAATAAATTCTAGTTAGGCCGAAAAGGGAAGGTGATAGATGGTTAGTAAGTGTGTACTCACTTTGCAATAAGCATCATTTGGGATCCTTTAAAGGGATTGGCTAAATTGTAGAGTAGAACACTGAGTTTAATTTTGCACTTTCAAAGAGAACAATAGTACCACTTCTTTTTCTTGGCTATGAATCTTCGAGTAACATCCGCACTTTTGTAGTCGTACCTGACTAAAACACGAAGACGGTTATAGCACAAGTTTCTTTTGCTACATGCACATGTACAGTTCGAAGTTGCAATGCTAGTACTTCTTTATAATAACTACACCAGCTACTTCAGTGATTGCTTACTGTTATTCACGCTTCGCCGGAATAAATACTAATGTCAGTGTCTTACTCGATTTGTAGCGAAGTTAAAATAACGGAAAAAACGAGTAGATAGAAGACACGTCTCCTGTGCTTTTATTATTTAAATATCATATAGTTTTTACACCTGAATTCATGGTCTGATCGTCAAAGAGCAAAGCAGACAGAGATCTTTTCAAGCGTCTGAACAGCTTGTTTGCGAACGAGTCAAGCTAGATTAGCTAACTGTTCATGGAAAAATATCTCTGAAACTAACTGGCCAGAAACTAGCGAGAGTTTTGGAAATGAAAATAGCTATTAAGCGAGTAACCTTATGCCCAATTATATTAGGCAAAGTGACTACCCCTTGATACTGTAAGAATAAAAGTCGTTGTGTTAGATATCAAGAAAAGAATGAGGGGCAAGAGTAAACTCAGTAGTACTACGTAATCAATATCACCTTTTTGACAGTAGAGTTTTATTTTTATCTAGTGATAGATTGTTCGGCGTTCTCGCCGTTTCAATAAGATAGCTTAATCAGGAAAATTTATTTTAATAACCCAGATCACTGACGAGAAATCTCCCCAATTTTTCAGCATTGAGTTCTCATTGGAGGAGTTAGCTGTTGGAAGTACCTATACTTGTTAATACTTCCAAATACTATATAGCACATGTGATTAGTACTCATAGCAATCACTATAGACTCATTTTTTCTTGCTTCCTTCCTACTCATAAAATACGACGAGTCACTACAGCAATTACTAGTCTGAACTTAAATAAACATCAATTTAACATAATAATAAGCTAAAGTCAGTGTGTCATCTTTGTATATAAATGCTCTGTAAGATGATTTTCTGAAGAGGTAGGTGAGGTCCCGCTTGATCACAAATTCTTGAATTGACTTCTAATCAAGGCACTCAAAGTGAAAAACAAGACTTCGACAAGATTATGTTTGATACTGGTATAGGTTCCAGGGTCTTCAATTCACTCAAAATGCGTGATGATACTCATTATAGCGATTTAAAGATCAGATCTTCCAAGTCTGATAGTCGCCAACTTTAGGTCTGCTTTTTTGCTAGCTGGAAAGATGTATTAAAAACCACCATATCTTAAGAAGTCTAATACCTTGATTAAGTCATAGAACATTTTAGCTAAAGTTTCACGTTACTAAAAACTAAAATAGTATGATGTGTTCTAGTTAAAAACAAACTAAAGTTTTTCCTTGATGAATAAGGGGGCTTGGGGTACTGTTCAATGGTGGTAACACATATTGGAATGAGGAAAATACAATGGCTAATTGGAGCCCAAATAGCTGGAGAGATAAACCTATCTTGCAGCAACCTGAATACCCAAATTCAGAGAAGTTAAAATCAGTTGAAAAAGAACTAAATTCAGCACCGCCGCTCGTTTTTGCAGAAGAGACGCGAAGCTTGTATAAAAGCCTTGCAGATGTTTGCGAAGGTAAAGCTTTTATATTGCAAGGTGGTGATTGCGCAGAATCGTTTTCAGATTTTAGTGCCGCTAATATTCGTGATACGTTCAAGACGCTTTTGCAAATGGCTGTCGTATTAACATATGGTGGTAAATGCCCGGTAGTCAAAATCGCTCGAATGGCAGGGCAGTATGCTAAGCCCCGTTCTTCAGATTTTGAGACCATTGATGGTGTTTCTTTACCTTCATATCGTGGTGATATCGTTAATAGTTTTGAGTTTACGGAAGAAGCGCGTATCCCAGATCCTGATAGATTGATGAAAGCGTATCATCAGTCTGCAGCAACACTTAACCTACTTCGCGCGTTTGCGCAGGGTGGTCTTGCAGATCTGCATCAGGTAAATCGCTGGAATATGAGTTTCGTAGCTGCAAATCCGTTAAAAGACAAATTTCAACAACTCGCAGAGCGTATTCAAGAAGCACTTGAGTTTATGGAAGTTTGTGGCATTGATTCAACAGTAGCACCAAGCCTGAAGGAAACTCCGCTTTATACCTCACACGAAGCGCTATTGTTAGGTTATGAAGAAGCGTTAACTAGACGAGACCACTTATCTGGGGATTGGTACGATTGTTCTGCTCACTTTGTTTGGATTGGTGAACGTACGCGTCAATTAGATCACGCTCATATCGAATTTTTCCGTGGTATTAAAAATCCTATTGGCGTAAAGGTTGGCCCAGGGATGCAAGAAGATGAGTTAATTAAACTTGTCGATGCGCTTAACCCTGATAATATTCCTGGTCGTCTAACACTTATCACACGCATGGGTGCAGATGTGCTGCCGGAAAAACTGCCTAAATTAGTTCGTAGAATTCAAGAAGAAGGCCGCAAAGTTATTTGGACCTCGGATCCGATGCACGGAAACACTGAAAAAGCGACGACTGGATATAAGACACGTAGTTTTAACAATATCCTGAGAGAAATCAGTCAGTTCTTCGCAGTGCATAAAGCTGAGGGGAGCTATCCTGGTGGTGTGCATTTAGAAATGACAGGGCAGCACGTCACTGAGTGTGTTGGTGGTGCCTACGGTCTATCAGACGAAGACTTATCTCAGCGTTACCGCACCCAGTGTGATCCGCGTCTAAACGCAGACCAAGTTTTAGAGCTAGGCTTTTTAGTTGCTGATCTACTAAAAGACGCTCGCAAAACAGTATAAATAACAAACAAAAGGCCGCATCGCGGCCTTTTTAGTATTTATGGCGCTTTAACCCAGTTTCAGAAATAATCTTTGCTGATATTTCCTCAACGGAATAACGTGTACTGTTTAAGTAAGGCGTTTTATTCTTTTTAAATAGCATCTCAACTTCTTTGACTTCAATACGGCATTGTCTGATTGATGCGTACTTTGAGTTTGCCATTCTCTCTTGTCTTATTGCGGCTAGTCTTTCGGGGTCTATGGTTAAGCCAAAGAGCTTACCTTTGTATTTATCTAGACATTTAGGCAGTCTTCCACTTTCTAAATCATCCTCTGTCATCGGATAATTCGCGGCTTTTATCCCATATTGTAATGCTAAATATAAGCTTGTCGGCGTTTTACCGCTGCGGCTGACACCTACCAATATGATGTCTGCCTCGTCATAATCTTTAATATTTGCGCCGTCATCATTTGCAAGTGCGTAGTTAACTGCATCTATTCTAAAATCATAAGAAGATTCGTGAATGCTATGCGTGCGGTGCATTTTTGGCACCGGCTGAACTTTTAGCTCTCTTTTTACTATTTCGCTCGCATAAGATAAAAAGTCGTAACAAACCCCTTGCGACGATAAAATAATATCGGACAATTCTGGATTAACGAATGTAAAAAACACCAATGGTTTTTCACCTGAAGTCTCAGCAACCGAGTCTATTAATTTTTTGATTTCATTTGCTTTTTTTACTGTTTCTACAAATGGTATCGTTTGGTGATTAAATTCTACAGGGAACATTGAAAGCGTTGCGTGACCAAACACTTCAGAGGTGATAGCGGTACCATCGGAAATATAGAATGCTGTTCTCATTTTGCTATTATTCATTCAGAAATTGTTGAAAATAAGCCATCGCGGTTTACGAAGACTGCCTTACCGTTGTAGAATGCCCTTGACCAAGTGGAAAGGTCAATTAATCTCTCACATTTAATACAATTTGTTTTGGAGACAGTTCCGTGCAAGACTACGTTCTCTGGTATCAAGAGTTGGGTATGCAAGATGTACCTCGAGTTGGTGGTAAAAACGCTTCTCTAGGTGAAATGATATCTAACCTTGCTAACGCTGGTGTACAAGTACCTGGTGGATTCGCAACAACTGCTGATGCGTTTAATGAATTTCTTGAGCAATCAGGCCTCAATGAAAAAATCCACTCAATCCTAGATACTCTCGATGTTGACGATGTCAACGAATTAGCCAAAGTCGGCGCCCAGATTAGACAATGGGTTATCGATACACCATTCCAACCAGAATTAGATAAAGCAATCCGTGACGCATATAGCCAGTTACACGGTGACGCAAGCCAAGATGTCTCCTTTGCTGTTCGTTCATCAGCAACAGCAGAAGATATGCCAGACGCCTCCTTTGCTGGCCAACAAGAAACTTTCCTAAATGTTCGTGGCATTGATGCCGTAATGGTCGCTATCAAGCATGTTTTTGCTTCGCTATTCAATGACCGTGCAATTTCTTACCGTGTTCACCAAGGCTATGATCACAGAGGCGTGGCGCTTTCTGCTGGTATTCAGCGTATGGTGCGTTCAGACAAAGCCTCGTCTGGTGTTATGTTCTCAATCGATACCGAATCAGGCTTTGAAGACGTTGTCTTCGTTACTTCTAGCTATGGTTTAGGCGAGATGGTAGTTCAGGGCGCAGTAAACCCAGATGAATTTTATGTTCATAAGCAAACGCTTGCAAAAGCAAAACCTGCTGTTCTTAAGAGAAATATTGGCTCAAAAGCAATCCAAATGATCTACTCAAGTGATGAGTCTCACGGCAAGCAAGTTGAGATTGTTGATGTAGACTCAGCACTATCTAACCAATTCTCGATTACAGACGCAGAAGTAGAAGACTTAGCAAAACAGGCTGTTATTATCGAAAAGCACTACGGTCGTCCAATGGATATCGAATGGGCAAAAGATGGTAACGACGGCAAGCTTTATATCGTTCAAGCTCGTCCAGAAACCGTCCGTTCAAATGAAGATGCGAACGTAATGGAACGCTTCCAGCTAAAATCAAAGTCTGAAGTTATTGTTGAAGGTCGTGCAATCGGTCATAAGATTGGCTCAGGCGTAGTTAAAGTCTTGTCTTCAATTGATCAAATGGACTCGGTAAAGCAAGGCGATGTACTTGTTACTGATATGACGGATCCTGATTGGGAACCTATCATGAAGCGTGCCTCTGCTATCGTAACGAATCGTGGTGGACGTACTTGTCACGCTGCAATCATTGCACGTGAGCTGGGGATCCCAGCTGTGGTTGGATGTGGTAATGCAACCGATTTGATCACCAATGGCGACACGGTAACAGTTTCATGTGCTGAAGGCGACACAGGTTATATCTACAAAGGTGAACTTGAATTCGATGTTATTTCTTCTCGCATCGATGCAATGCCAGCTATTCCGATGAAGATAATGATGAACGTAGGTAACCCAGATCGCGCGTTTGATTTTGCGAAGTTACCACATGCAGGTATCGGCCTTGCGCGTCTTGAATTTATCATCAACCGTATGATTGGTATTCACCCTAAAGCACTACTTCATTTTGATAAGCAAGATGCAGAGCGACAAGCTGAAATTAAAGAGCTAATCGCAGGATATGAATCACCAGTAGAGTTCTATATCAGCAAGTTAGTTGAAGGTATTTCTACGCTAGGTGCAGCATTTGCTCCAGAGCGTGTAATCGTTCGTATGTCTGACTTTAAGTCAAATGAGTATGCAAACTTGGTTGGCGGCCAGCAGTATGAGCCGGAAGAAGAAAACCCAATGATAGGTTTCCGCGGCGCATCCCGTTACATTTCTGAAGACTTTAGAGAGTGTTTTGCATTAGAGTGTGAAGCCATTAAACGTGTTCGAAATGAGATGGATCTAACCAACGTTGAAATCATGATCCCATTCGTTCGTACCCTAGAAGAAGCGGCTCAAGTTATTGAAATCCTTGAAGCTCATGGTCTAAAACGTGGCGAGAATGGTCTAAAAGTCATTATGATGTGTGAACTTCCATCAAACTGCCTACTTGCTGATGAGTTCTTAGAATATTTCGATGGCTTCTCGATAGGCTCAAATGACCTTACCCAGTTAACACTTGGTCTGGACCGCGATTCTGGTCTGATTGCGCATCTGTTTGATGAGCGAAACCCAGCTATCAAGAAACTACTTTCAATGGCAATTCAAACTGCTAAAGCGAAAGGCAAATATGTAGGTATTTGTGGTCAAGGTCCATCGGATCATGAAGATTTTGCTGCTTGGTTAGTTGAAGAGGGGATTGACTCGGTTTCACTTAACCCAGATACAGTACTTGAAACTTGGCTTTATCTAGCTGAAAAGTTTACTAAATAATTTAATGGCCCCAATGCAACACATTGGGGCTATTTCATTTCTGAAATGTCCTATCTAACTTTTCGCAGCCAAGCTTAAACAGACGCTGCATATTTTTTAGGTGCTTCTTTGCGCCTTCATGATTCATCGAGAAACACACCAGAGCCGCCAGTAAAAAGATAACCGATGGACCGGGCACAACAAAGAAGATCAATGCTAGAATACAAAATACAATACCAACAAGGTCGTAAATAATTTTCATGTTATTTCCTCCTATACAATATGAGTATAAGGTATGTGGTGAAATAAACTATTTCCAATTGTAACAAACCATAAAATTCTCAAGTTGATCATTAATCCTTCGTGATACAATTAATTCAAAGCAAGTAAAATATACCGTCATGATCGCAAATATTAGTCAGCAGGATTCTGCAAACGAACTTATCAACCTCTATCAAAGTAAACTAACTGATGCAGGTTTTAGTGGGGACATTGATACGAGTTATGCAACTCGTCTTGTTACGTCAACCGACAATAGTATCTATCAGGAAATCCCTCAAGCAGTATTATTTCCTAGAACAAATCGAGACGTACAACTTGCACTTGAAATCGCTCAACAAGACCCATTTTTGTCTCTCACTTTTGGTCCTAGAGGCGGAGGAACTGGTACGAATGGTCAATCACTTACACCCGGTATTGTGATTGACCTCTCGAGACACATGAGAGAAATTCTTGAGATCAATGAACAAGAAGGCTGGGTTCGAGTTCAGGCGGGTGTGATCAAAGATCAGCTTAATGACTTTCTAAGACCTTACGGCTATTTCTTTTCGCCAGATCTCTCCACCAGTAACCGAGCAACAATAGGTGGTATGGTAAATACTGATGCGTCGGGCCAAGGTTCACTCGTTTATGGCAAAACAAGCGATCATGTTCTTGGGCTTAAAACCTTTTTAGTGGATGGAACAGAGTTAAATACCTCGAAGTTAGCGATCGATAAAGCGGAGCTACTAGCTGAGCAAAACTCAAAGACTTCTCACATTTATGCGAATGTCATCGAGATCTGTCGAAACAATCGAGCACTTATACTTGAAAAATTTCCGAGACTAAATCGCTTTTTAACCGGTTATGACCTCGAAAATGTATTCGACGATTCACTAACTACTTTTGATTTGTCTCGAATTATTACAGGCTCTGAAGGTTCGCTTGGTGTTGTAACCGAAGCAAAGCTTAATTTAACGCCAATTCAGCCATATAAAACCCTAATCAATATCAAATATGACTCATTTGAATCAGCGCTTAGAAACAGCCCTTTCTTAGTGTCCGCTAATGCTACATCAGTCGAAACCGTAGATAGTAAAGTTCTAGGTCTTGCCAAAGAGGACATCATTTGGCATTCAGTATCGGACTTAATCCAAGATGTACTAGGTGTTGAGATGCAAGGTCTTAACATGGTTGAATTTAATGGTGAATCCGAAGATGAAATTTCGTCTAAAGTCGATAGTTTATGTCAACGATTAGATCAGCTTATTGCGAATAAAGAAGCAGGTGTAATTGGTTATCAACTTACCAATAATAAAGCAGATATCCTTAAGATCTATGCGATGCGTAAAAAGTCAGTTGGCTTATTGGGTAACGCAAAAGGTAGTAAAAAGCCACTAGCTTTTGCTGAAGATACAGCCGTTCCACCTGAAAACCTTGCTGATTTTATCATTGAGTTTAGAGAGTTGCTTGATAGCTACCAATTAGATTATGGCATGTTTGGTCATGTTGACGCCGGTGTTTTACACGTGCGCCCTGCGCTTGATATGTGCGACCCCGAACAGGAAAGACTACTACGTGTGATCTCCGATAAAGTCGTAGCGTTAACTGCAAAATACCGAGGACTAATGTGGGGTGAGCATGGAAAAGGTTACCGAAGTGAATATGGACCCGAGTTTTTCGGTGAGCAACTATTTAATGAACTTCGTAAAATTAAAAGTTTGTTTGATAAAAACAACCGCTTAAACCCTGGAAAAATTTGTACACCACTGGATTCAAGTGATCAATTAGTGTCAGTCGATGCACAGAAAAGAGCTTGGTTTGATCGTACAATCCCAACTGAAGTAAAAGTAAACTACGAAGCACCAATCAATTGTAATGGTAACGGACTTTGCTTTAACTATGATGACAACTCACCAATGTGCCCATCGTACAAGGTAACCAAAGATCGTAGAAACTCTCCAAAAGGACGCGCTGGGCTATTTAAAGAGTGGTTACGACTACAAAGCAATAAAGGGGTCGATTTGATTGCTGCAGAAAAGCAATTAATCAATCATGAAAATGATACCACTTGGTGGGAGCGCTTTCTCAATACCCGAAAGAAAAACGAATATGACTTTTCCCATGAAGTTAAAGCATCAATGGATGAATGTTTAGCCTGTAAAGCATGCACAACGGCTTGCCCAATAAAAGTGGATGTTCCTACGTTTCGAGCTAAGTTTTTAAACTTTTACTACAGCCGTTACAATCGTCCATTTAAAGACTACTTAGTTGCGAATATTGAGCGAGCACTGCCTACCATGGCTAAGTTTCCAAATTTAGTTAACGCTCTACAAAGTAATCGCATATCCAACTTTTTTGTTGAACGGCTGATTGGGTATATTGACTCCCCATCGCTAAGTAAGGTGCAGCTTAGCAAGTTAGTGCCGAACAAATATTTCTATTCAGAGCGCAGTTTTGAAAAGTTAAGCGATGAAGAACAAAAAAGCGTGGTATTTGTTGTTCAAGATCCGTTTACTAGTTTCTATGAAGCAGAATTAGTATCGGACTTTGTGCAAGTTATATCAAAACTAGGGTTTTATCCACTCGTATTACCATTCAAGCCAAACGGTAAGCCACAACACGTTAAAGGCTTTTTAAAGGAATTTAAATCGACCGCGAAGACTGCCGCACAGTTTTTAAATACTGTCAGTGAATATAACAGGCCTTTAGTTGGGCTCGATGCCTCTTTGGTGATGTGCTATCGCGATGAATATAATGATATTCTTAAAGAGAGCAGGGGAGACTTTAAGGTACAATTAGCGCATGAATGGCTTGCAACAGTCGATATCCCAACGGCTGCGACAATCAGTCCATCAAAATTTACGTTGATAAGTCACTGTACAGAAACAACAGCGATGCCTGAATCTAAAAATGTTTGGCAAGGTATTTTTAATAAGTTGAACTCTAATTTAGAAGCGGTTAATACGGGGTGTTGTGGCATGGCGGGAACTTATGGCCACGAAGCGCAAAATCAAGAAAACTCAAAAGCGCTCTATGAATCCTCATGGCAGCATCATATTGATAACGCAGCTCAAGATGAAATATTAGTGACTGGCTTCTCTTGTCGGTGTCAGGTTAAACGCTTTAGTGGAGAAAAACCAAAACACCCGCTTCAAGCACTTAATAAACTACTAGATTAGTTTAGTAATTGAACGAGCTCAGTTTACTGGGCTTTTTTATTAATAGTTTTAGCTGAAGATAAACTAAGCTAATTGACTTTATAGTATGATGTGTTCCTTATAACGTGTTGCGCGAATACAAGTTAGTTATTCTCGAGCCAGTATAATTTGACCGCTCAATAACATTGATCCAATTAAAGGCTTAAAAGCTATATTTACTATCATCTACACAACACCAGCAAACGAGTATTCGATAGTGCCGTCGCCGATAAGTCGGTAAGCTATTATTATCGCTTGACCATAATTCGAAAGGGGATTGGCCGTTGTGTTTCCAGCTGTTTAAGTTTATCTATCGACTTATCAGAAAAGGTATGACCTTTTGGTAGCAATAAAATACCTTGATTACTGTGAAGCGCTAAACCTAATGTCATGCCTGGCTTGAGTTTTTCAGTTGTCAATATATCAACCGAACCGACTTGCTCTTGGCCTAGCTCGTTGTTACTCACTGCTGTCTCTAAAATATCAACGACTTCTGGGGAGTAGAAATTCCCTCTATAGGTTCGGATAAGATCTAACGCTAAATCGGCTTTCTCTTTATCAGAACCGTTAGCGCAGTATAAATTGTCATAATAATCTCGGGCGACTGCAAGTATCTGTGAGCCTAAAGGAATTTCTTTACCTTTAAGACCTTTTGGGATCCCTTGGCCATTAAATTTTTCAAACTGATGATAAATCGCCTCGGATACGTCAGATAAGTGCTGCGCTGGCATCAACATAAGCTGTGCAATGGAAGGATGCGTATAATAAATTTTCTTTTGGGCTTCGCTTAGTTTTCTGGGTGGCGATTTATAAATTTCTGGGTCCATAGCAAGTAAACCTACTTCCGCTAAATACCCTGACATCATAGCCGTTTCAGCTACTTCACTAGAAAGTTCTAGCTTCTTAGCTATAATTTTACATAATTTGGCTATGCTCTTCGCTTTTTTACCATCGATAAATGGATTTGCATTCATAAAATTATAAAGTAACTCGACGGTAGCCCGATGTTCTTTACGTTCTTTTTGATTAGCTTGTTCTAATTGACTTAACACTTTACGGATCTGCGCAGTGCGTTTTTGTACAAGTCCTTCAAGGTTTTCATTTAACTCAGTGAGTTGCGCATTTTTTTGTACTATCTCTTCATTTAGTCTCTTATTGACGCTTTTTAACCTGTATTTCTCTGAACATTCTCTCACAGTATGTACGAGTATATCGTTATCCCAAGGCTTTTGAATATATGCATGGATCCCACTTTCATTAATGGCTTTAATTGTTGATGAAAGGTCAGAGTATCCTGTCAGTAATATCCGTTGTGTATCTGGGCAAATACGCTTTACTTCATGCAAAAATGTAGCGCCATCCATTTCAGGCATCCGCATATCACTAATAACAACTTCAAAGGAGGAGTCTCGGATCAGCGCCAAGGCTTGCTGTGGATCACTACAGAGCTCTGCGTGTATTCCATTTTGACGGAATAAGCGATTTAATGACCGTATCACATTCGTCTCATCATCGAGACAAAGCACTCGTATCGCTTCATTTGAAGTCGTCGATAGCTCAGCAAATTCCAAAGTTCAATCTCCTAAATGAATTAATTTAAACTTAGTTCAAAAAGGAAGCCACGACAAGAAACCGTTAAAATACGCCTTAAGTCTAATATTACCCTTCAACCTTATTAATAACTTTTTAATATATGCTTAAGAAACAAACCGGTAACTGTATAAACTTTAAAGAAGTAGGCTAGTAACTATCGCTTAATATTAAATAATTACAGTTTTATTTATATGTATCCACAAACTAAAACTAAGCATATTAATCAATTGTTTAGTGTTACATTTTGATGAAAAGCAAGCTCAAATTTACGCTTACGTTAACGTCATCAGCTAGAGAAAAATGTTGTTGCCATATTGAATTTATGTGTTAGGTTTATGTTGTTATTGTTAACCAAATACAATAAATGGTTGGAGAACCAAACTATGAAACAACATGTAAAGACCCTTAAATTATCGCAAATGGCTTCGATCCTCGGAGCCATTTTATGCGCTAACTCATATGCTTATAATTGTGATGGCTTACCTGAATGGTCACAAAATTCGGCATATAATGGCGGCGCTCAAGTACAAAAATCGCAACAAGCTTTTGAAGCGAAATGGTGGACTCAGGCTGATCCAGTAACCCACTCTGGACAGTGGGATGATTGGAAAAAATTGGGTGATTGTGACAGCGTTGTCACCAACACACCACCGACAGTACAGAGCTTACTTCCAGCTGATGGCAGCGCTTTTAACGAAAATGACAGCGTTGCCATCTCTGTAAATGCAACAGATAGTGATGGCCAAGTAGCGCAGGTAGAGTTTTTTGTAGATGGCACGTCAGTTGGTATTGATACCACAGCGACAGGTGATAATTTTTCATTTAACTGGTCAGCAACCGCTGGAACACACGCAATTTCAGTAGTTGCGACAGATGACAAGCAAGCAGAGTCCAACACGTTAACAACAAATATCATCGTTAATACGGCTGGAAATCAGTTACCTACAGCAAACCTTTCGTTAGGCGGAGGTAATAATCTGGTTATTAATCAGCCTGTAGACATCGTTCTTGAAGGTTCAGATCCCGACGGCTCAATAGCAAAACTAACACTGCTTATTAACGACCAAGTCGCATTTGAAAGTGCAACAGCACCAGCTCAGCATACTTGGACACCAACGCAACTGGGCGCCGTAACTTTAAAACTTATTGTTGAAGACAATACCGGTGCCACAGCAGAGAGCGTACTCAGTGCGAATGTCGTTGAAACGCCACCAGTTGTAAACAACTGTGTTCCACATGGCCTATATCAGACCCCTAACACATCGCCTAACTACTGTGATATTTACGACGAGAATGGCCGCGAGAAAATGGGCACTGATCACCCTAGACGTGTCATCGGTTACTTTACTAGTTGGAGAACGGGTAAGAATGGTCAACCGAGCTATCTAGTTGATGATATTCCTTGGGATAAGATCACCCACATCAATTACGCTTTCGCGCACGTTGATGCCAATAACAAGGTGTCAATAGGCAATCCAACAGCTCCTAACAATGCAGCGACGAACATGACTTGGCCGGGGGTTGCTGGTGCAGAGATGGATCCGTCTCTTCCTTATACCGGTCACTTTAACTTGCTGAACAAATTTAAGAAACAGCATCCTGATGTTAAAACCTTGATCTCAGTCGGCGGTTGGGCAGAAACTGGTGGCTACTTTGACGAAACAGGTAAGCGAGTTGCCAGCGGTGGCTTCTATACGATGACGACCAATGCAGATGGCAGCGTGAATCACGCTGGTATTGACGCGTTTGTAGCAAGTTCAGTTGAATTTATCCGTAAATACAACTTTGATGGTGTCGATATCGACTATGAATATCCATCTTCTATGAACGACTCCGGTCACCCGGATGATTTTGCGATATCAAACCCGCGTCGAGCAGCATTGAATGCTTCTTATCAAGTGTTAATGAAAAAGCTAAGAGAAGCATTAGATCAAGCAGGTCAGCAAGACAATACACACTATCTATTGACGATCGCATCACCGTCTTCAGGTTACCTTCTACGTGGTATGGAGACATTCCAGGTCACCAAGTATCTAGATTACGTCAATATCATGTCTTATGACTTACACGGAGCGTGGAACCAGCACGTTGGTCATAACGCATCGCTATTCGACACTGGCGAAGATTCAGAGCTTAAACAATGGAATGTATATGGCACCAAAGAGTTTGAAGGAATTGGTTACCTCAATACCGATTGGGCGGTCAAATATTTCAGAGGCTCGGTCTCCGCAGGACGCATCAACATTGGTATTCCTTATTATACTCGCGGTTTTAGAGATGTAACAGGCGGTACAAATGGCCTTTGGGGGCAGGCTGCATTACCTAACCAAGCAGATTGTCCTCCGGGAACTGGTAGCGGTGAAAAGAATAAATGTGGTAATGGTGCTGTAGGTATTGATAACTTGTGGCACGACAAGAACGACGTTGGCTTAGAAGTACCGGCAGGTTCGAACCCACTTTGGCATGTTAAAAACCTTCAAAATGGCGTGTTAGGTAGTTACCTAAGTGATTATGGACTAGATCCAGTTAATAACCCTGAGCATCAAATTAATGGCAGCTACACGCGCCATTATGATTCGGTAGCGGTTGCTCCTTGGCTTTGGAATGCCACTAAGAATGTGTTCCTATCCATAGAAGATGAAGAGTCAATGGCCGCCAAAGTCGACTATGTCATCAACCAAGAACTAGGCGGTATCATGTTCTGGGAGCTTGCAGGCGATTTCGATTATGATGTGAGCAAGAATGAATATTTCATGGGTTCATCGCTAACAAGCTTAGCCTACAACAAGTTTAATCAAAGTGGCACGCCATACTCTGTTAAACAAGGAAATAAGACTTTTGTAAAACCAGCTTCGGCGGTTGATGTCACATTCGTTGCTAAAGATTTCCCAGCCGGAGATGCTAACTATCCAATTGCACCAACTTTTGCCTTTACCAACAACTCAGCGATAGATTTGAGTGGCGCAAAAATTTCGTTTGATGTTCCTGTTGCAACATCGGCAATTTTCAAATCTAACTGGAATGCACAAGAAAAGCTTGGTATGGCAGTGGACGTAAATGGCTCAAATGCTGCGGGAAATAATATTGGCGGCTTCGAAAACGAATTCCATCGATTCTCGATCACGCTTGTGAACGAATGGGGTGGTACGCCTAAGTCTTTTGCTCCTGGCGAAACCATCAATGCCCAAGTCATGTACTACATGCCGATTTCTGGTCCTGTTAACTTTGTGGTTGAGAAAGACGGTAATCGCTATGCATTTACCAGTGAATGTAACGACCTACCAATCGCAACACCTGGCACAGGGCCTACAGATCCGGTAACTAGCTGTAAAGGTACACCTATCAGTCAAATTGTGGTTTACCCGAACTTGCCACAGGGCACACATGCAGCTCAAGGTGATTTAATTGTTGAAGGAAACGCGGTATATGAAGCGAAATGGTGGAGCAATAAGCAACCATCAGTCAGTAGCGACTATACCAAGGTTTGCAACTTGTAAATAATAAATGGGGAGCTTTGCTCCCCTTTATAAAAGGCGAATAAGCATGAATAGTTTACACCGTAAATATGCGCTTGGTCTTTTGGGCGCAACCTCAGTTTTGCTTTCAAGCGCAGTTTCAGCTCATGGTTTTATGGACTTTCCCAAAGCAAGACAAGCGATCTGCCAAGCGCAAGGAGGTTATTGGTGGCCGGATGATGGCTCAAATATCCCAAATTTAGCGTGTCGAGCAGCTTTTCTAGACTCAGGCCATTTTCAGTTTGTGCAAGAGCATGAATTTTCGACCAATACCGCTGACTACAATAACTTAGAGGCAGTAAAAGCGAATATCCCCAATGGTACGCTTTGCTCAGCTGGTGACCCAAACAAAAGTGGCATGAGTGTTGTCTCACCACACTGGCAGCGTACAGTTGTAGAGCCAAACGCTCAAAATAAACTTGCCATTAGCTTTAGGGCGACAACACCTCATAATCCCAGTTTTTGGCAGTTTTTCCTGTCAAAGCCAAACTACGATGGCGATACATCTCCTCTGACTTGGAATGATTTAGAGCTTATTAATGAATTTGGCAATATTGATTTCGTTGTGGATCCAGAAGGTAAACGCTTCTATAAAATGGAAATAGATATACCGCAAGGCCGTGAGGGCGATGCAGTTTTATATACCCGTTGGCAGCGGTTTGATGTAGCAGGAGAGGGATTTTACAATTGCTCTGATATCACAATAACCTCAACAGGCACGCCACCAGAATGGGTGAGCAGCGGCTATTTCTTAAAGCAAGGGCAAGATGCTAAAGCCGGTGATAGCGTGTGGTTTAGGACGTTTGACCAATCTGGGAATGAATTAATTAGCCATAACTTGAATGTAACCTCCACTAATGCATCAACATGGCAAGCTGAGTTGGCTCTTTATCTTAATAGCAATTACGGAAATAAGGTCAACATTGGTGTTAAGCAACCGGATGGTTCAATTGCGTTTGATGCAAACGCCTTATTAGCAAACGAAGTCTTTTTGCCACATGCCGCTTACACCAGCAATCTTAGCGTTGTAAAAGGGGGTGACAACACCGCTCCTACGGTGAATCCAATTTCTAACCAAAGCATCGCAGAAAATAGCCAAGCGACAGTGCATGCTCATGCGTTTGACGACCAAAATGACCCACTGACATTCATTTGGAGTATTCCTGCACCGCTTAGCTTTAGTGGCGAAGGTGACACGATTTCCATCTCAACACCTGAAGTGACGGCTGATCAAACCTTTCAGGCTGAACTTAATGTCACCGATGGCAAAGCAAGCACGACCGTAAGTTTCTCAATTACCGTTCAAGATAGCACCAATAACCAATACCCAGCTTGGAATAGTACAACTACCTATGTTGCAGGCGACAGAGTTACGCATCAACAGAAAGTGTATGAAGCCAAGTGGTGGACGCAGGGAGAAGAGCCCGGCGCATCCGATGTTTGGAAAGCAATTTAAAGAAAACCCAAATTAATTGGGTACAACATGTAACTACAATAAGGTTGAAGATATGAAACTTAATAAAATAACCAGCTATATAGGACTTGCCTTACTGAGTGGCGGGGCACTTGCAGCCCCTTCTACACCAACATTAGATTGGCAGCCACAACAGTATTCGTTCGTAGAAGTTAACGTCGATGGGCTTGGCTCATACAAACAACTGGTAAAAGCCAAAGATGTTGTCGATATTAGCATCAAATGGAATGCTTGGAGTGGCTCTGGCGGTGATAACTATAAAGTATATTTTGATGATCTACTCGTAAACCAAGGTACGCTTGCAGCTGGTACTAAAAGCGGAGTAGTACAATTCCCCTACACTAAATCGGGTCGCCATCAGCTTTATTTAGAACTGTGTGAAGGTACCGTATGTGCAAGAAGCGCAGGGAAAGAAATCGTCATTGCCGACACTGACGGTGCACATCTAGCGCCACTTCCTATGAATGTAGATCCGAACAACCGTAATAACGGTACAATACCAGGCCGTGTAACCGGTGCTTATTTCGTTGAATGGGGCATTTATGGCCGTAATTACGACGTAACTAAGATCCCAGCTCATAACCTATCGCACATTTTATATGGCTTTATTCCGATTTGCGGACCTAACGAGTCGCTAAAATCCATCGAAAATGGTAATAGTTGGAGAGCGCTTCAAACTGCATGTGCTGACTCTCAAGATTATGAAGTCGTCATTCACGACCCTTGGGCTGCAGTGCAAAAATCTATGCCAGGGGTGGATGCAAAAGATCCTATTCGCGGTGTTTATTCTCAATTAATGGCGCTAAAGCAACGTTATCCGGACCTTAAAATTCTGCCTTCAGTAGGTGGTTGGACGCTATCAGATCCATTCCATGGCTTTACAAACAAAGCAAACCGCGACACTTTCGTCGCATCTGTAAAACAATTCCTTAAAACGTGGAAGTTTTATGACGGTGTAGATATCGACTGGGAATTCCCGGGTGGTGATGGTCCAAACCCAGATTTAGGCGATCCAATTAACGACGGTCCAGCCTATGTGGCGCTAATGCAAGAGCTGCGTGCAATGCTAGATGAGTTAGAAGCTGAAACCGGACGTCAATATGAACTCACTTCTGCAATAGGTGCAGGTTATGACAAGATTGAAGATGTAGATTACCAAGCTGCCCAGCAGTATATGGATTATATCTTTGCGATGACCTATGACTTCTATGGCGCTTGGAACAATGAAACGGGTCATCAAACCGGTATCTACTGTGGTTCTCATCTCAGCACTGATGAATGTAACGGTACAGGCGTTGACGACAATGGAGTGCCACGCAAAGGCCCTGCATATACTGGCGACCATGCAATTCAATTGTTACTTCAACAAGGTGTGCAGCCCTCTAAGCTCGTTATGGGCGTTGCAATGTACGGCCGCGGCTGGGAAGGAGTGCTAGATGCAAATGCCACAATCCCAGGTAATCCGATGACGGCGCCGGGCAATGGCCCGTTGACTGGCTCTACAAGTGAAGGCGTTTGGGAGCCTGGCATTATGGATTACAAGGCTATTGCAGCAAACGCTGTAGGCCAAGGTGGTTCAGGTGTTAATGGTTATGAAGTAGGCTACGATGAGCAAGCACAAGCAGCATATGTTTGGAACAGAAGTAACGGTAAACTCATCACTTACGATAGCCCACGCAGCGTTATCGCAAAAGGTCAGTATGCAAACACTCATCAACTGGCTGGTTTATTTGGTTGGGAAATTGACGCTGATAATGGCGACATTCTAAATGCAATGTATGATGGCCTTACAGCAGGTGAGATCCCTAATCGTGCCCCTTCTATCGGAGTTTCTGGACCAATCAATGTGACCTCAGGTCAGCTTGTGAATGTCGATGCGCAAGCAAGCGATTTAGACAATGATCCATTAACCTATTCATGGGTTGCTGCGCCTGGTTTGGCTTTATCTGCTAACAACACTGCAGCTGTGGCTGTAACTGCTCCTTCAGTCAGTCAACAGACAAGTTACGACTTGACTGTAACGGTCGATGACGGCGCGTTATCAACAACCAAAACAATCGTTGTTGTTGTAAACCCAGAAGGTGCAAATGCAGCGCCTGTCGTTACACCGGTTTCAGATATTTCGGTTAACGAAGGCGCCTCGGCTACAGTCAATGTGTCAGCAACTGACCCTGAAGGCGCAGCGCTTAGCTATAGCTGGAGTGCACCAGCCGAGCTAAGCGTAGTAGCAAATGGTAGCTCAGCAACTATTACCGCAGCAAATGTCACTGCCGACACAACCGTCCCAGTAACTGTTACCGTATCAGACGGGGTGAACGCTGTTGATACTACATTTAATGTTACGATTAAAGACGGTGGCGCCCAATACCCCACTTGGGATCGCTCAACAGTATATGTCGGTGGTGACCGAGTAATTCATAACGGTAATGTCTTTGAAGCAAAATGGTGGACTCAAGGTGAAGAACCAGGAACCGCAGATGTATGGAAGGCAGTAACTAACTAATCTAACCATCCCCAATTAATGAGCTTGCCAGTCAAGCTCATTTTTTATTCACATAAACATAAAGTTACCCATTATCTGACTTTTATCACCAATTTCTTCTTTCTTTTTCTGCTTGGTCTTTCATAATGACATAATGAACTTCATAAAAGAGTCATAAGTTCTGGCAGTGCTTATTCGTCTATCCGTTTTATTATTCGTTTTAGTTTTTCCAAAAAGCTACGCTTCCGATTGCGCGGATCAATCATCGCTAAAAATCGGCATTGGCTCTAGCTGGCCGCCTTTTGTTATGTATGGCACTCGTCCTTATGGCATAGATGTAGATATCACTAGAGCAGTTTTTGAACGAGCAGGGTTTTGTATCGAGTTCATTCAACTTCCTTCATCGGCACGTGGGATCACCGAGCTTGAGAAGGGCTTAATTGATGTATTGCCATCGGCAAGTTTTAGCGTCGATAGAGCAAAAATAGCTTACTTCTCTTCGCCATATCGGCGTGAAAAAATGCGCTTGTTTGCTAACAAGGAAATAGATCTCGATAGCAACTTAATCGAGTTGTTTTCTGCAGGTTATACATTCACGGCTAATCCCGGCGCCTATTACGGTGAGGAAGTGAAACAAATAAAAAAAATCGATTGGTACGACAAGCGGCTGTTTGAAATCGCGAGCTTAGACAGACGAATAGAAATGGTGGCTAAAAACCGCGTCGATTTTCTGATTGAAGATGAAGACGCAGGCTACTACTATATCAACAAGCTAGGCTATCAAAGCATTCAGCTACACCCTTATGTAGTTAACGATAACGCTATACATTTTATGCTTGGACGTCATGCATTTAAGCGTAGTGACATTGAGCGCGTCAATGAAGCAATCACCAATTTAAATGGCACAATAGCGAATATCTCAGAAAAATATAGAAAAGATTCAGGATGACTCAACAGCAGCAACTCTTTCAAACACTACAAAGTACATTTGGACATACGACACTTCGCCCGGGGCAATCGGAAGTCATTGAATCTATACTGCAAGGTCAAAGTGCAATCGCTATTTTTGCAACTGGTGCAGGCAAGTCGTTGTGTTATCAGTTACCAGCAATATTGAAGCAAGGGATGTGCTTAGTCGTTTCACCACTATTGGCACTAATGCACGAGCAACGAGATTACTTACAAAGTAAAGGGGTTGCGACTGCTTGTCTTGACAGTACTCAAAGCAAAGAGGAAACGTTGCGCATAGAAAATGCGGTGCGAGACAATGCCCTTAAAGTTCTCTTTATATCAGTCGAGCGGCTTAATAGCCAAAAAGCACGTACCTTGTTATCACAAAGCAATATCTCTTTTCTTGTCATTGATGAGGCGCATTGTATTTCTGAGTGGGGACATAATTTCAGGCCAGATTACCTAAAAGTGGCCAAATATCGCCATGAACTTGGTATCAACCAAGTGCTATTACTCACCGCGACAGCAACAAATAAAGTTGCACGCGATATGGCGGGTAAATTCGATGTATCCGATCAAAATATCATTAGAACGGGCTTTTACAGGAAGAATCTATTCTTAAGTGCGGCGCATATTAGCGAATGTCAAAAAGACGAATATTTACTCGCCTTTTTAAAAAAGGCAAAAGGCGCTGGTATCGTTTATGTCACGCAGCAAAAGCAAGCAGAAGAAGTAGCAAAAATGATAACTGCTTGTGGCTTTCCCGCAGAAGCTTTTCATGCATCATTGCAGAGCGAGAAAAAGGCCCAAATTCAAGCTGACTTTCTTGGGAAAGAAAATCTTATCGTTGTAGCTACCATTGCATTTGGTATGGGTGTAGACAAACCCGATGTTCGCTGGGTACTACATTATGATATGCCAAAATCTATAGAGGGATATAGCCAAGAAGTGGGTAGGGCAGGCAGGGATGGCGAGAATGCACATTGCGTCGCTTTAATTAATAATGAAAAAATTGCCACATTAGAGAACTTCGTTTATGCCAGTGCATTAGAGAGAGAGTCATTAACGTTGCTTTTTAATGAACTTTTCGGTGATCCAGCTACAGATTATCACCTCAATGAATACGATCTTGCCTATAAAACCAATATTAATCAATTGGTGCTAAAAACACTTATTGTCCAGCTCGAACTACAAGGATACTTACAAGTAAACTACAGCTATTTTGCGGAGCTAAGCATCGCATTCACCCAAGACAAAGATAAAATATTAGCCAAGTACTCGCCTGAGCGGCAACTGTTTTTGACTCAGCTATTCTCGTGTTTTGAATTCAAAAAGAAGTGGGGATTACTTTCACATCAAGCATTAAGCGAGCAAAACATCCCACAGGCTAAAGCCCAAGAAGTCGTTGAGTATTTGCAAAACCAACAACTGATTGACGTAAAAGTCGCTAAATATACGTCGGTTTATTCAAAGCCTATCCAACAAGTTAACATTAATGAACTGGTTGAGTCTTTCTACCAGCAATCACAAATTAAAGAGCAAGGCGAACTTGCACGGCTAAGACATTTACTCAAATTTTTCCAGCTAACTTCATGCTATCACAAAGCGCTTGCCAGCTACTTCGGCGATATGCACGCACCAGAACAATGCGGTCACTGCGGGGTCTGCAGCGGTAAGCATTTGATCGTCAATGCACAAGAGAGCCGGGAATTAGATATTGAAACAACACGAAATATTTTAAGAGACGCTTCGCAGTTTGCATCGCAACGCGGCGTAAATTTTTCTACTCACCTCAAAACGTTGTTTTTACTAGGCTTAAATTGCCCCTATTTTACTAAATATAAATTCAGACAACTTGAAGGATTTGGCAGCTTGTCCGGCGTAAAGTATGAACAGGCAAAAGCATTGATCATGGAGCGCGCATTATAAATGAAAACAGATATTATTAAACTCGCCACGATCGCGGAAAAAAAGACCAAATATATACTCGGACTTATGAGCGGTACCTCATTGGATGGATTAGATATTGCGTTATGTAAAATTGAAGGTGCCGGGAAAAGAACACAGCTAACAGTCGAACAATTTACCACGATAGAATACGACTCTTCGCAAAAGCAGCTTCTCAGTGATCATGCGTCTAAATCACAGGTAAGCCTTAAGACGTTATGTCAATTAAATGCGTGGCTCGGCGAGTTGTACGCAAGTCTAATCAATAATGCTTTGAAAGAATGGCAAGTCGCAGCCGACACTGTTGATTTAATAGCGAGTCATGGACAAACACTTTACCATTGTCCAAAACAAGCCTTTGCAGACGTTGAAAAATTAAATAGCACATTGCAGATCGTTGACGGCGATATTATTGCGGCAAAAACGAACATCATCACCATCTCAGACTTTAGACAAAAGCATATCGCCAAAGGATATGAGGGAGCCCCTCTCGTGCAATATGGTGACTATTTGTTATATTCGGACACAAGTATCGATAGGGTTTTGCTCAATATTGGCGGTATTTCAAACCTTACTTATTTACCAAAAAATTGTGCACTAGCGCAGAGTATGAGTAGTGACATCGGTCCAGGAAACACATTAGTAGACCAATATTGTCGCCACGTATTAGGGCTGCCGTTTGATGAGAATGGTGAGATTGCGTCAAGTGGAAAAATTCAATTGCCTTTTCTCGAAGCATTACTGTCACACCAATTCTTTGATAAGCCACTTCCAAAATCAACTGGACAAGAGTTATTTAATCAAGCCTTCGTGCATCATGCGTTGGATGGAAAAGATTATAATCATGAAGATATCATCACGACACTGACCGAATTCACAGCTATCACTGTCGCAAATGCGGTGAACGAGCTTGGTACAACTGAATTAGAGCTATATGTTAGCGGAGGTGGAATTCATAATGTGTTTTTAATGGCGCGAATTGAAAGCCATTTGAATAACCGTGTTTTAATCAAGGATTTCTCACAACTGGGTATCAACCCTGATGCCAAAGAGGCCGCTTTATTTGCGCTACTTGCGAATGAAACCGTATCAGGTGGTAGCGATGCGCTGCCTTTTTCTATGGGTAAGATTTCATTACCAACATAGTCGCTAAAAAACGGATAATACAGCGCTGACCGCCGAGTTAAAAATACGTTTGAAGCCAGTAGTCTGAGTTGTAACCGCTTCAGATGCTGGTTCGCTTACGATAATTCGCTCATTCAAAATGATATCAAACTCAGCCGCGTTTTTTAGGTAGTCGTGGAGTCCTACCAAGTTCAATTGCATAAAATAAGGACCAGCATCAAGCGATTGCTTTACTTTAATTTCGGCAATTTTAGTGAGATAAGACTCTGGATCAACCACCAAAGAGACCTCGCACTTCGCATTTCGCTCGCCGTGCTTTGTTAGTACAACGTTAACTCGGTCATCAATACGCGCATCCATTGGCAACTCTATCACTAAAGAAAGTCCTTGCTCACCTGGTTGCAGACTAAGTTTCTCATAGGGTTGAACAGCACGGTACTGTCCCCTCATAGAACTTGTGATCTGTGCTGCATTAAAACTAAAAATACCTGGTTTGCTACTCATTACTTTCTTTCGTTATTTACAAGACAATGTTAATTGTCTCAAAGCTAGATTACAGAATTATGACTTATCAACCAAAGGCTAAAAAAGTCAAAGCTCGGCAATACCGAGCTTCAAATGCATTCTTTGTTCGTTTTATTTATCGTACTGCGAGCATAATGATTCCCGGAAACACAAAGAATGAACCTAATACGTAAGCCAAAGCTGCTGGTTTATTCTGCGCACCAATCTCCGCTAACTTCTCAGCTAGACGAAGCGGGATTTCTCTCAGTAGTGGTAAACCGTAAATAAGTGCTACCGCAAAAACGTTAAACATTACATGTACAAGTGCAATCGTTAATGCGACTTCTGCTGCAGGACCAGTGATAGATGTTGCCGCTAACAAAGCGGTAATTGTAGTGCCGATATTTGCACCTAGAGTGAACGGATATATCTGACGAGTGGTAAATACGCCGCTGCCAGCAAGTGGGATCATCAAGCTTGTTGTTGTCGACGACGATTGTACCATCACCGTAACCACCGCGCCTGAGCTTATACCTACAACAGGGCCTCTGCCTATCGCACTGTGTAATAATTCTTTCGCTTTACCTACTAACGCCTTTTTGAGTAATTTACCTAAGTAAGTCACAGCGAACAGGATCATCATGATACCGATAACAACCATGGCAATACCTGCAGCTGTAGAATCTAAAAAGCTAACACCATCTTTTACCACGCTAACCGCTGGTTTCACTAGTGGTTTGATAAAGTTGTAACTTTTTAACGATAAGTCAGCATCACCAACAAATACATGGGCAAGTCCTGACGCAAGTTTCTCTAACATGCCAAACATGATTTCCAAAGGCAGGAAAATAGCAACGGCTAATAAATTAAAGAAGTCATGTACGGTGGATGCGGCAAACGCTCTTCTAAACTCTTCTTTACTACGAATGTGGCCGATAGAAACAAGCGTGTTGGTAATAGTAGTACCAATATTTGCGCCCATTACCATAGGAATTGCGATACTAATAGGTAATCCACCAGCAACGAGGCCAACAATAACAGAAGTCACCGTTGATGAGGACTGCACCAATGCAGTTGCCAAAGCCCCTAAGAGTAGGGCGACGATTGGATTGGTTGCGAATGCGAAGATTTCCTTCGCCCCTTCACTTCCACCTGAGGCCAACTTAAAACCGCCACTCACAGTGCCAACTGCGACTAAGACTAAGTAAACAAGTAATACGATTGACAGCCAGTTAAAAAGTTTAGCTGATGCTGAAGTCTGAGATTGATTAACCATAGTTTCGCTCTTAGAGTAAGTAATGTTCATTCATTACACTTTTATTTCAGCCGCGCATTTAACCACCCAATTGTTACAGTTATATTTCAGTTTTATGTAACTCGACACGTATGCTCATTTTCTCATCGCATTTTTTGAAACAGTGGTAACTAATAGTAGTAATATGCTGTTTTTACTGATTATTAGTTATGTGATTGCATTTACATTTGTTTACTTCTCCAAATTTGATCCACATTTGCTTCACTATTTAAAAGTAGGATTTAGCTATAATTATTGTGCCTTATATCACTATGTTAAGACTTTTCTCGTTAATTTTTATGCTTTTTTCTATGGCGGCTGGTGCAGTTGACTTTACGCCTAGTGCCGAGCATAGAGTAAGTGAACCATTAACAATCCACTTTGAGGAAGTCGATGCTGCGCAATTATCTTCAGTGCTCGGCATAGATGAGCGCGACAGCCAATCTATTGTTGAGGTACTTTCAAGCCAAGTGCCTGGGCTAAAGAATGAGCCTTATCAGTGGGCGTTGATCACCCCAAATATGCTTATATCCGAGGACAGAAATTACATCGCATTTGGCTTTGCCAGATTGCCTTGGCTAAGTGTTGCTTTGATTAACAACGGCGAGGTCTCATTTTTAACGCAGCACACCCTGAATACCGCGTTTAATATTAGGGAAGTAGAAGCACCGCAATTATATCTACCAATATCAAAAGAACACTTAGCAGGGGCAAGTCTTATTGTCCGCTATCAGACTTTTGCGAATGCCCCCGCTGACCTTAGGTTAATAAATGATAATGAGCTAAACAGTAATGTTCTTACCAGTACGGTTACCAATGCTGCACTAAGCGGGATCATAGCAGCCGTGTTTGTTATTGTATTGGTTAACTTCTACTTTAATGCCAATGCGACCAACGCTTACTATTGTCTTTGGACGCTATTGTTTTTGCTTATTGTGTTGGATATGTCAGGGTTCACATTTCAATATTTTTGGCCTTCACAAGGCAAATTTGCCACCTTATTTTCAGCTTGTTTGATGACTTTTGTACCAGTGTTTCACCTTCTTTTCGTCAAACAATTTCTGCAATTAAAGCATCGAAACGAAACCTTACATCTTTTATATAATGGATTTTTAGCGGCTTACCTACTACTTATCCCAGTGGCAATCTATTCAAAATCGGTTCACTACAATCTAGTATTAAGCTTGAGTATCATCCCGCTATTTCTTTATACCAGCTATTGGTCTTTGAAACAGAGTGCTCCTGGTTCTGTAACTTTTTCCCTCAGCCTGCTAAACCATGTCATTTTTGTAAATTTCATTGCTATCGGTGGGACAATGTATGCGGGTTTTATCAACGTTCATCATATATCAAGCGCGATTAAATTTGGCTACTTAATTGAGGTCATGTTATTTACGCTGGCACTTGCGCAACAAAATAAGTCAGCCCAAAATAATCTGCTATCAACGCTACAAACTCAGGTGAATGCACTCTCGAATACAGTACAAACAGAAAAGCAGTTCAACCGTCAAAATCAGCAGGCGTTAGAAAAGAAAGAACAACGTTTATTTACCGATCTCTCTCATGAGCTGCGTACACCACTTACCGTTATGAAGGTACAGGTTGAATCTCTACAATACAATATCGTTGAGAATGTTCAGGAGAGCTACGGCAAGCTCATGGATAAAATTGACGAGCTAAATCACTTTATTAATCAATTGATGCTAGTCACTGACAATGAAAAGTTAGCAACTATGCTTAATCTAAGAGACTTCACGATCTGCAAGCTGGTAAATCAAGTACATACTCAGGCCGCGGGCTTATTTAAGGATAATAAGGAGCAATTAGAGGTTAACTATCAAATATCTGGTACAGAAAAGATAACCATCGACCTAGACGCGATAACTAACTGCGTTCTCGAGATCTTAGGTAATGCGATTAAACATGGTGGAGATAAGGTCCAAGTAAAGATGAGCTTCTTTAGCGTCGACAGCAATCTAATCATTCGCATTGAAGACTCTGGCACTCCGCTATCCTATGAGGCGCACCAACAGCTATTTGACCCGCTTTACAAATCACAATCAGCAAGAACCAATTCGGGAAAATCCAAGGGTATGGGCCTTGCGATGTGCAAAAAAGTGGTAGAAGCTCACAGTGGACAAATTGAATCCTTTAATAGCCTATTAGGCGGGTTGAACATGGAGATCAAGCTTCCGTTAACTAAAGTGCCTGCTTTTAGCTGATATACAACAGTATGTCTTCGCGCTCACGTTTTATTATTTCGTCGCGGTATTAGCTTAAGCCAAAATGCAATTTCAAGTGCCACGCCCAATATCACAAAAATAAACATCCCAGTTTGGCTGCTATAGCTATAAGCAGCTATTGCACCAATGAGGAGAACCAATAAAATAGCGATTCTGTGAAGTGTCTTCATCTTATATCCTTTTCTATGGTGACTTGCTTAATACACTAATTCATTTACAGCCAAATTCCAACTTTACAACTCTCCTGAAATTGCCACTTGATTACGACCATTACGCTTAGCAAAATAAAGCGCCTGGTCTGCCGAGGCGAGCAATTCTTTACCGATGTAAGGTGGCTTAGTTTGAGTATGTAATCCTGCACTTAATGTCATCTCTATACAATAGCTTTCGCTTATCAATGGGCTAGCCTCACATGTCATTCTGATCTTCTCTGCAAGGTCAAAAGCCTGCGAGCCATCTGTTTGTGCAAGTACAATACAAAACTCTTCGCCGCCATACCTGGCGACAAAGTCTCCCGCTCTCGTAGCACAATTGGAAAGTATACGTCCGATGTGAATCAGACAATCATCCCCCGCTTCGTGACCATAAGTATCGTTAACCTGCTTAAAAAAGTCGATATCGATCATAATAACACTAAGAGCGTGTCCAAAGCGTTTTGCTCTTAAGCATTCACTATGCAAGGCTTCGTCTAGCGCTCGCCTATTGGCAACACCAGTAAGCGCATCGGTGCGACTCGCAAGCTCCAGTCTATCGTTAGCTTCCTGTAGCGCTTGAGTTCGGATGGCGACAGTCTTCTCTAATTGAGAGTTTACTTTTTGGATTTCATTGAATGCCGTTAATTGCGCTTGAAAGCGCTTGTTTTTCTCGGTATTGAGTTTTTCACCTATTGCTATCGATAAACAGGCCACCTCAATGGCAGTACCTATTAATAGCGCATTTTCGGTAAACCAAGTTTGGCTGATTAAATCTAATTTATTTAGCGCAAGAATGATCCCGCCAATGAGCACTGAGCTCCAAGCAATCGAATAGTATGTCGCTAAGCGGCTTTTCCCAGCCAAACGTAAAATACGGCAGAATACGCCCCAGATACAAGCTGATACAGCATACGCTATGGTAAGTTTTATCATCACTGCATAGTCAAAAAACACAGAAGAAAAAAAGAGTACCAGCCCTAATCCCAAAATTAAGCGACAACCTAGATAAAGCCACTTGTCCGAAATACCAATCTCGAGCAATGTCATAACAAAGTAAGTGCCGGTTAACACCGAACTGATAAGAAAGAACAAGATTGCTTGATCGTTCCACCAAAGACTATTTGGCCAAAGATATCGAAAGGCAAAACCTGACAAACAAGCAGAAAATAGCGCTAAACAAATAACGTATAAAACATAGTAAAATAATGTGGATTCGCGAATGGTAAAATAGAGGAGCACATTATAAGCTGCCATTATCCCCATCAAACCAAAGTAGATCCCCATCACGATACGAAAAACTTGGTCGTTTATCAAAAAGTCATGGTTTGTCCAAAGTACCACGGGAAGTTGCAGCGCACTGGATGAGCGTACTTTAATGTATAGTGCTACCTTACCATGCGTGCCGTTTGGGAGTGGTATAATAAAATGTTCATGCGCAAAAGGGCGGTCAACGAAAGGTTGTTTATCTCCTAATTGCTGATGAACAAATATATTGCCTTCTTGTAGCATGTAAACATCAAGTTGATCCAGCACCGGATAGGCAATCTCAAGTAAATAAGGCCCTTCTTTTTCGTCAATATTTAACGACGTACGTACCCAGTAACTTAGGTTGGAATAACCTAAGTTCAACACTTTATCATCGGTAGTTTGCCAATGGATACTTGAGTTATTTATGACGTCGACAATTTTAGCATTTGAAGCCACGTACTCTAGTTGCAACGTCTCTTTGCCAGCAGCTACCACTTGACTACACAGAGACAACAGGAGTACAAACAATAAAAAGACGTACCTTTGCCTCAATCAACCACCCTCGCTACGTTCCATAATCGCAGACAAATAGCGCTCTCGCCAAAGATTATGAAATAAAAATAGTACTTTAATCATAGTCAGCCATAAATAGTTCGCCAATTTTGAATTACGTTCAACTATCCTATAGAATGCGCCGCTTGTTTGATGTGATCGATTCCAACATCACAAATCAAATATGATGCAAAAAAGCGTAATGAAGGGGCAAAGTAATGAGCTTTTGGCAAGAAAAAACACTCGAAGAAATGACTGGAGATGAGTGGGAAGCGATTTGTGATGGCTGTGGCAAATGCTGTTTACACTCTTTTATCGACAGCGATGAGGAAGGTGAATCATTTGAAAGCACCGACTTTTTACGCGAAGGTGAAGAGTTACTCTACACTGATGTTGTTTGCCAATATAACGATAAAAATAGCTGTGGTTGTAGCCGCTACAGCGAAAGGCAAGTTCTAGTTCCGTCTTGCGTACAGCTAACCAAAGAAAACCTCAAAGATATCTTTTTTATGCCAAACAGTTGTAGTTATCGACGACTTCATGAGGGCAGGGGACTGGCAAGCTGGCATCCTCTTAGAAATAATGGTTCCAAACAAGCCATGATAGATGCGGGGATCAGTATTTTTGGTAAGGCAACCTCAGAACTGGAAGTAGATTTAGAATCTGATTTTGAAGCGCATATAGTAGAGTGGCCCCACAAAGACTGCGAGTAAAAAACAGGGACTAGGATAAATGTTTTGCGGTAGAGCATGCATCTATCCTAGAAAAAAGACTACTATTCGCCAATATCACCTTTAGACGGCAAAGCGGCAAATGCACCGTAGTGTTGAACGGCGAACGCACCACATTTTGCAGCATATGCGACTAAGCCTTTTGCTTCATTTAGTGTGATGGCAAACTCAGTATCTCGGGTAGGTTTAAACTTTCGAATGATCTCAGCAAGTAACCCCCCTACAAACGCATCTCCCGCAGCCGTGGTATCCACCGCGACAACATTTGGCGCAGCAACTTTAGCACTATCATTTTGTAGATAAATCTCAACGGGGTTTGCGCCGTCGGTTATTAATAACAATTGAGTTTGCTTATCCATAATTGCGGCTATGGTTTGCGCTTCGGTTTTACCCGCATGACTATTCGCGTTCAGGTATTCCAATTCTTCGCGTGAGAGTTTAACGACATCACTTAGTGCGATACAATGCCAAATTCTGTCAAGAATATGCGCTGTCGAACTCCATAGGTTCAACCTCAGGTTCATATCAAAACTAACAAGCATGTTGTTTGCTCGTGCACGCTCAAGCGCATAAACCGTGGTTTTATAGATATTCTCTTCAGTAAGACTGTTACTGCATATATGTAATACAGAATGCTCTGTAAACATATCCTCAGAAAAATGGGTTTGCCTGAACAACAAATCCGCCGCTGGTGGCCGATAAAAACTAAAGCTTCTTTCACCTTGTTTATCTAAAGAGACAAATGCCAATGCCGTTTTGGCTTTATCTGTATACTCAAGGTAACGGGTATTTACGCCATTTGCCTGTAGCTCTTCAGCTAAAAACTGGCCGAACATGTCATTGCCTAACATGCCGCAAAAATACGCATCAACGCCTTGCTTTGCCGCAGCTACTGCCACGTTTGCAGGCGCGCCGCCTGCATATTTAGTAAATGATTCTGGTGTTTTGCCATCCGATAAAAAATCAATCAACGCCTCACCAAAACAAACAAGTGCCATGTTATTCGCCTTTTAACTTCATTGAACGCAGGACTTCGTAACACGCGCCCATAGTGTGATAATCGGTCTTGCCCGCCGGGCTTTTTTCATCGCTGTACTTTTCGTTCTTGTTATTCAAAATACGATACCAAGCACCGTATTCATGGTCGACGAAGTTATCCCAAGCATATTGCCAAATTCTGTCGTACCACTGCCAATATTTTTCATCACCGGTTTCAAGTGCTAGTAGCGCAGCCGCAGCGAATGACTCAGCCTGAACCCAAAAGTACTTGTCATCATCACAAATCGACTTATCCGGCGCAAAGCCGTAGCAAATTCCGCCAAATTCACTATCCCAAGCAGCTTTTAATGACTCATCAAACAAGTGCGCGGCTTTTTCCACAAGCCATGACTTTGGCATGTAGCGGTTAATCAACAATAATAATTTTGACCACTCAGTTTGATGACCGGGCTGAAATCCCCAAGGCCTGAATAAGTGTTTGGGATCGCCTTTGTTATACTCAAGGTCGACTTGCCATTGACTATCATAGTGCTCCCAAATCAGCCCTTCTGCCTTAGCGGCTTGACGATTTACCATATTGTCGGCAAGCATATATGCACGCTGTAAAAACTTTTCCTCCTGCGTTGCTTCAAAGCAAGCTATTAGCGCTTCGCAGGTATGCATATTGGCATTTTGACCACGGTACTTATCTGCCTGATTAAAGTCTGCATCGAATTCGTCTTTATAGAGTCCAAAATCAGGCTCAAAGTATTTCTCTTCTAACAGCTGCCATACTCGCTCAATTGCAGACTTGCTGTCTGATAACCCAACCTTCAACGCACAGGCATGAGCCAATAAAACAAAGGCGAGCCCGTAACAATGGTTAGTGCCATCTACAACATTTTCGCCTTCAAGCAACCACGCATAGCCGCCATTTTCCTGCCTATGGACAGTTTCTAAATATTCGATACCATGCTTAACCTTATCTAAGTCAGCTGGCTCTTTAAAATAGTCATAAGCCATAGCATAGTTAAAGACAAAACGGGTACTTGATACTAAGTGACGCGTGTTCGCATCATAAATCTCGCCATTATCCTTGAAGAAGTGATTAAAGCCACCACGTTCATCCACGCAATTTGGTGCGTAAAAGCTGAGCGTCTTTTTAATGTGTGCTTCTAAAAATTGCGTTGTTCTAAAATTCATCTAACTTTTAACCTACTGCTGAACATTTCCGTTACTTTAGCAGATAATACATGGAACGATCCAACAAAACATTTGTGATTTTCATGTAACAGTGTGTAGAATCAAGGTGAAAACAGATTGGAGTATCACTTGTGAGCGAAATAAATACAAATCAAACCTTCGTCACAAGCGGGAATACCGAGAATAATAATTATCGACTTCCGCTTATTGCAATGACAACGCTTTTTTTCCTTTGGGGATTTATAACCGTGTTAAACGATGTCCTCATCCCACGTCTAAAAGGCGTATTTGACCTTAACTACACCGAAGCAATGCTGATCCAGTTTTGCTTTTTTAGTGCCTACTTTATTATTTCTTTACCTGCTGGGTATTTAGTTAAACGCTTTGGCTATAAAAATGGCGTACTAACGGGCTTAATCGTGGCATCCATTGGCTGCATCATGTTTTATCCCGCCGTTGTTGTTCACGAATATTGGATTTTTCTCTCAGCGCTTTTTGTGCTTGCATCTGGCATCACTGTTTTGCAAGTATCAGCGAATCCTTATGTAGCAGCACTCGGGCATCCTCGCACTGCGTCAAGTCGTTTAAACCTTGCGCAAGCGCTTAATTCACTGGGTACCACTATTGGTCCTATCGTGGGTGGCTTTTTATTGTTTGGTTCAGCCGGTACGCTAACCGTGGAAGCTGCGGCAAGCGCAGAGGGGGTAAAGGTACCTTATCTTATTTTGGCAGCTGCGCTACTAACAATCGCCGTTGTATTCGCGTTTTTAAAGTTACCCATTATTGCTGAGCATACTGAAGCCGTCGATTGTAAAGCGAAACACCATAACCTAATTGAAGCCCCACACTTAGTAATGGGTGTAGTAGCTATTTTCTGCTATGTCGGTGCAGAAGTTGCGATTGGCAGTTTCCTTGTAAATTACTTTGCAGAACCTGAAATCGCAGGACTTGAAGAGCACGCTGCAGCAAAACTTATCGGGTACTACTGGGGTGGTGCTATGGTAGGGCGCTTTATCGGCTCTGCTGCCTTAAAGACCATTGCACCTTCAAAAGCAGTGGCTTTCAACGCTGTCGTTATTATTTTATTACTGGCATTGACCATGAGTACCAGTGGCAACATTGCGATGATTGCCGTACTCGCGATTGGCTTGTTTAACTCCATTATGTTTCCGACAATCTTCTCAATGGCAATTGAAGGCTTGAGCTCACTAACTAGTAAAGGTTCTGGCTGGCTGTGTTTAGCCATTGTCGGTGGTGCTATTGTGCCGCTCATTCAAGGTGTGGTTGCGGATAAATTCCATATTCAGATCAGCTTTATTGTGCCATTGCTTTGTTATGTCTACATCGCATGGTACGGATTAAACGCGGTTAAGCTGTCGCAAAAGTGGCAAGCAAAACTGAATTAAGTTAACGAAAATTTACAAGGCGAGCATAGCTCGCCTTTTTTATTGCATAATTTTTTCGTCGCAGAGTATTGAATACGTATTCATAAAGGGTATTATAAAACAAAATTGGAACGCTCCAATTCAAAACAAAAACTAGGAGAGAGTAATGCGAGCTAAAACTTGGGCGTTGGCAATCACACAAAGTGTGTTGTTAAGCGCAACAGTTCACGCCACTGAATCAAATACACAGTGGGTCGATACCTTCATTGGTACTGGCGGTGATGGCCACACCTTCCCAGGCGCAGTCGTGCCATTTGGTATGGTGCAATTAAGCCCAGATACAGATAACCCTATGCGCGGTGTTTCCCCTCAACCAGAAATCTACAAGCGCTGCGCTGGTTATCACTATGACGACCATACTATTGTTGGTTTCTCCCACACGCATTTCTCTGGTACTGGTCACTCAGATCTTGGCGACTTGCTGATCATGCCAATGACAGGCGAAGTAAAACTCGATGCTGGTACCGCTGAAAATCCTGACATAGGATATCGCTCGCGCTTTTCTCACGACCAAGAATGGTCTGAACCTGGCTATTACGGTGTTGACTTACTCGACTATGGTGTGAAAGCCGAAGTCACTGCAACCACGCGAGTGGGTATGCATAAATACAGCTTCAACAAAGCAAAACAAGGTCATGTATTGCTTGATTTGACCTCAGCAATCTATAACTTTGAGAATAAAGTGATTTGGAGCGACATCCGCAAAATAAACGACACCACATTGGTTGCTTACCGCGCAACTAATGGCTGGGCGCGTAACCGCCAAATGTATTTTGCCATCGAGTTCTCAAAACCTATCGCTGACTATCAGTTTTATAATCTAGACAACAACCGTTATCGTTGTATGAATTGCTTAGGAAAAGACAGCAAACACTCTACGATTGAGAATACCGCAGTAAAAATGACAGCAGGTAAAGCCGTTAAGTTTGTTGCAAGCTTTGATAATTTAGACGAAACGCCACTGTTGGTGAAAGTCGGACTTTCTGCAGTTAGCCGCAAAAATGCATTAGAGAATCTTAAAACTGAAGTACCAAGTTGGGATTTTGATAACGTTCGCGAAAATGCCAAGTCTCAGTGGGCAAATTATTTAGATAAAGTCGACGTGGAAGGCACCAAAGCGCAAAAACGTCAGTTCTACACTGCGCTCTACCATGCGCTACAAGCGCCTAATATCTACCAAGATGTCAATGGACAGTATCGAGGCGTTGACGGTGAAATTCATGACGGCAAAGGTTTTGAGCACTATACCTTATTCTCGTTGTGGGATACCTATCGTGCATTACATCCATTGCTCACTTATATCGACCCAGACCGCGTATCCGGCATGATCCAATCTATGCTGGTACATTATCAGCAAAGCTATGAAAAAATGTTACCTATTTGGTCGTTCCATGCCCACGAGACATGGACCATGATTGGTTATCATGCGGTTTCAGTCATTGCTGATGCATATCTAAAAGGGATCAGAAATTACGATATTGATTTAGCAGTAGAAGCAATTGAAAACACGGCTAACAACCCAGTGTACGATGCCATCCCTGAATACAAGAAATTTGGCTATGTACCAATGGACGTACTTCCTGAGTCTATTTCTATCACTCTTGAATATGCTTACGATGATTTTGCCATCGCAAGAATGTATGAAGCGATGGGCAATACCAGTAAAGCGAAAGACTATTACCAACGTGCGATGAGCTATAAAAATGTGTTCAATAAAGAAACCGGTTACATGCAAGGGTTAGATTCAAAAGGAAACTGGGATCCCGAATTTGACCCTTTTGAAGCAAAATACATGGGCCCATACACCGAAGGTAACGCGAAGCAATATAGCTTCTATGTACCGCATGATGTAGCTGGCCTGATTGAATTAATAGGTGGTGATGATGTATTTGAAGCGCGTCTAGATGCACTGTTTGATACCCACCTTTCTGAAGAGATGATCAAAGAGCACGAAGATATTGCAGGCCTGATTGGTAACTATGCCCATGGTAATGAGCCTAGCCATCATATTGCCTATCTATATAACTACGCGGGTAAACCGTGGAGAACCCAAGAGCGTATTCGTCAGATCATGGATACCTTGAGCTCAGACAAACCGGATGGCCTTGCAGGAAATGACGATGTAGGTCAGATGTCTGCTTGGTATATATTTTCAGCGATGGGCTTTTATCCTGTTGCGCCAGGCGACCTAAGCTACGCGATTGGTGCGCCTCAGGTGCCAGAAGTTACCTTGAAACTTGCAAACGGCAAAGCATTTAGAACCGTTGCGAAAGGTTTCAGTGACAAAAACAAATATATCAAGTCCATTAAATTAAATGGTAAACCGCTTAAGCGCAGCTACATCACACATAACGACATCATGAATGGCGGTACATTGGAGTATCAAATGTCTAGCAAGCCGAATAAAGCATGGGGTCAATCCAAGACGCAGAGACCGCCTTCATTGTCGGAGTATAAGTAATGGTTAAAGCAGGAATATTTCTTGCGGCTATGACCACATTTGCAAGTGCGCCGTTCGCACTTGCAAATGACATCGATAATGCCGCAGCGCGATTAAAACCGATCGCGTTTCAGTCAGACTTAGCATGGCGTCAATTTCCTCTACCAGCCGTCTCGCTCAGCAAAACGACTAAAATTAACCATTTCGCATGGCAAGAAATTGATAACAAAGTAATAGAGCAGATAAGTTATAACGTGGCTAGATTACTTTATAAAGATATGACTAGCGCGCCTAAGCTACCAACCCTCCATATCGTCTTTGAAGACCTAAAAGGGGTTGCATATAAAGAGGGCGATTTTAACGGCGCAACAATCCATATCAGCGCAAACTACATGGAAAACTTTTCTACATCGCACAGTGAAACAGAATCAGTCGACGAACTTATCGGTATTCTCTATCATGAAATTGCCCATGCTTATCAGCTTGATGATCATAACTACAAGGAAATAGGGCCAATCATTGAGGGAATAGCAGATGTTGTTAGACTAAAAGCTGGGTATATTCCTGATGATACCCAAAAGCCTGGTGGCAACTATAAAGACGGCTATAAAAATACAGCATTCTTTATCGATTGGTTATCGAAGCAAAGTAACCGAGACCTACTTCAGGAGATCAATGCTCAATTGGACCCACATGACGACATAAAGTGGGACTGGCAATACTTTGAGCAATCAGCAGGTGTTAAATTAGATACTGCTTGGCGACATTATCAAGCGTCGTTACTGTAACGCAAGGTGAGCGAAGTCTCACCTTTATTTAACATTCACTCTAAACCTCTCTCATTTCCTGCCGATAATCAAAGACAAACCTTTGAGTTTTTGATAAAAATAGTTACAAAGGAATCCAATTCCTAAATCTATTAATAATAATCGGCCAACAAGTGTATTGTTTGGCTGAAGAAAAGAACAAGTTCAACAGGATCATGATGTTTAAAGCGCTAAAGTTCACCACCAAAGTAACCGTAGCAGCCTCCCTTGTGTTAGTGATTGTGCTCGGCTTATTTACCGTAAACAACTTTCTTGTTATGCGAGACCAAACTCAAGCTCGACTTACCTTGGTTTTACAAGAGATTTCAAGCTCGGTTTCACAGAATATCGCCAATTGGCTCAATGACAGACTTGAAATCGTGGTCTCGATTGCTGATGGACATAGAGCTGATGACTCCACTGAACAGATAAGAAGACGGTTAAAAACCGCAGACACTGCGGGGGATTTCAAAAACGTTTTTATTGGCACGCCAGATGGAACATTTGTGTTGGACGATCCAAGTATCCAACTTCCTGCTGATTTTGATGCGACTAGCCGCCCTTGGTACAAGCTCGCTGAGCAAAAACAAGATACCGCATTTACCGCACCTTATATCGACGTTACCACCAACGAATTCACTATCTCAGCCGTTGTACCTGTAAAACAAGGAGGCCGTTTCGCAGGTGTGGCAGGGGGGGACATCGACATGTCAACCATCACAGAAATTATCAATGAAATTGACTTCTTAGGGTTTGGTTACGGTTTCTTACTTGATGAAAGCGGTAAAATACTCAGTCATCCAGATACTAAACTGAATGACAAGCCGATGTCAGAGCTGTTTGGTAAACGCCTGTCATTAAGTCGGGATTTCACAGAGCTTGAAATTGATGGCACAGAAAAGCTCGTTTCATTTGTAAAAATGAAAGGCATTAAAAATGTCGATTGGTATCTTGGCGTTGTCATTAATAAAGAAATCGCCTATTCGTCCGTATCTTCTTTTAGAAATATGGCGGCTATCTATATGCTACTTGGCGTGATTGCGATTGTGGTGATGCTACAACTATTGCTCAAGTATCTGATGCGCCCGATGTACAATCTCAATGCAGCCATCAAAGACATCGCCCAAGGTGAAGGTGACCTTACTCGTAGGTTAATCGTAGAAAATCAAGATGAATTTGGCGAGTTATCCGATTATTTCAACCAATTTATCGATAAAATTCATGCTTCTATTACGCAGGTAAAAAATACTACAGTAACACTTGAAAACGTCGTGAATAGTTTGGTTGCGCAAACGCAAGATACCTTATCTATGTATACAGATCAGTCAAAGCGCACCGATAGCGTCGCGACAGCGATCAACGAGCTTTCTTCAAGTGCACAAGAGATCTCAAACAATGCAACCCATGCTTCAGAACTTGCCAGTAACGCCAACAAGCTTTCTGTTGAAAGCCAACATTCACTCACTCAAAATATCGAAGAAATCGCTTCACTGACACAAAAAATGTCTCAGGCACAAGACACGCTGGATGGATTGGATAAACTCTCAGGCAGCATAGGGCAAGTGCTTGAAGTGATCAAAGGAGTTAGCGAGCAGACCAATTTACTGGCGTTAAATGCTGCCATTGAAGCGGCTAGGGCAGGTGAGGCCGGACGTGGATTCGCCGTCGTTGCCGATGAAGTAAGGCAATTAGCACAGCGCACGCAAGAGTCAACGCAAGAAATCGAAAGCACTATTGCACAACTACAACAAGGTTCTGCTTCAGCTGTGGCCGTAATGAAAGCGAGTTTAGAAGACTCAGCAAGAAGCGCCGATAGAGCCAATGCTTCAGGTACTAAAATGCAAGAAGTGAGCAATTCGATTGATGCCATAGACGGCGTTAACCATGCAGTTGCCAGCGCCACCCACCAGCAAAACACCGTTATCCAAACATTAGATAGCGACATTCATCATATTAGTGACCTCAGCCTGCAAGGCAGCAATAACCTAACCGCAACCCTTGAAGAGTGTAAGTCATTGAAACTACAGTTCGACGAATTAGAACAAATGGTGCTCAAGTTTAGAGTCTAACGCCATCTCACTAGAGCTTAAAAGCCGCTTAACAAAAGCGGCTTTTTTGTGATCCTTTTATGACACAAAACACCTGCAACATCTCATTAACCAACAAAATTTCCTTAAAAACAATAAGTTAATTGATTAATGTAATTTCAATGACAGCTGTCACATTTGTGTATTAGTTGCGCAACATGGTTGTCATTTTTCGTAATTAGACTGCACCCAGTTTTTTAGCAACTAGCAATAATTTATAAGGTGTATGCGATGAAGTGCGTTAACCACTTGCTTATAGCAGGTATGCTAGCAACGGCCTCTGCCGGAGCAACAGAATTAAATCAAGCGATGGACAAAAGTGCAGCTATCAATGAATCTGCATTAAAGTCTCAAGGGAAAATCGATGGTATTGCAGACGATATGCAGTCTCGTTTGCAAAAGTTCAAGACGTTGAACAAAGAAATCGACGGCCTATCTGTTTACAACGCTCAATTAGAAAAACAAATCAAAAACCAACTTGAAGAAATGGCAGCCATTAACACCTCTATGGATCAGGTTTCGGTGATCGAGCGTCAAATCACACCTCTCATGATGCGCATGATCACAGGCCTGAAACAGTTCGTTGAATTAGACGTGCCTTTCCTTCCTAAAGAGCGTGCTGAGCGTATTACTCAGTTAACTAACTTGATGGACCGTGCTGATATTTCATCAAGCGAAAAGTTCCGCCGCGTACTTGAAGCTTACCAAGTTGAAGTGGACTACGGACGTACTATCGAAGCTTACACCTCATTACTTGACGTGAATGGACAAGAACGTGAAGTAGATTTCCTACGAATTGGTCGTCTTGAGCTGCTTTATGTCACAAAAGATGGCAGCCAAGCTGGTTTTTGGAACAAAGACAGTAATGCTTTTGACGCATTACCAGATACCAACATCAGCCAAATCAATAAAGGCATTCGCATCGCACGTAAGCAGTTAGCACCTGACATGTTAACGCTTCCAGTTCAGGCTGCAGAGTAATAGGTGAGACCACTATGAAATTCGTACAAAAGTTCACTAAACACGCTATTTTCGCAACAACACTTGCGTTAACCGCATCTGCGCATGCTGAACAAGCATTAGATTTAGATTCACTACTTAAAACCTTAGAACAAGGGCAAACCGCACAAACAGCGCAAAACAAACAACGTGAAGCCGAGTTCAAAGCGCAGCAAAACAACCAAATCCAAATGTTGAATGCGTTAACGGGTGAACGTAACCAAGCGTTGGCTAAATCTGAACGTCTAGAAACTAATTTCGAAGAAAATGAAATTAAACTGGCCAACCTAAGTGACACGCTTAGCAAGCGTATGGGTACATTAAAAGAGCTATTCGGTGTGCTTCAACAAGTAGCTGGCGATAGTTCAAATAAGTTCGCAACGTCAGTTGTATCAGCTGAAATTAAAGGTCGTGATGATTACATGACTGAGCTTGCGAAAAAGATGGGCTCAACATCGCGTCTAGCATCAATCGAAGACATTGAAAAAGTCTGGTTTGAGATGCAACGTGAAATGACGGAACAAGGTAAAGTGTCACGCTTTAATACCGAAGTTATCGTAGCCGGTGGTGCCAAGCAAAACAAAGAAGTGCTTCGCGTCGGTGCGTTTAACTTAATCGCTGATGGTAAATACCTGACTTACAACAATGATACACAAACGCTTTCTGAACTGACTCGTCAGCCAGCGTCTCGTTTCACCTCAACAGCGGGTGAATTACAAAATGCGAAGACCGGTTCTGTCGATTTTGCCCTTGACCCAACAGGCGGCTCAATTCTCGGTCTACTAGTACAAGCGCCAAATACCGAAGAACAAGTACACCAAGGTGGCGCAGTAGGTTATGTGATCCTAGGTGTTGGTTTACTGGCACTACTTATTGCAATTGAGCGTTTTGTATCACTCATGTTGATGGGTTCTAAAATCAACCGTCAGCTTAAAGATAGTGTTGCCCGTGACGACAACCCGCTAGGTCGTGTGATGAAAGTGAAAGAGCAATACCCAGATGTGGCTTATGACACGCTAGAGCTCAAACTAAGCGAAGCAATCCTTCGTGAGATGCCAAAGATCACTCGTAACCTGACTTTAATCAAAATTATTTCAGTCGTAGCACCTCTACTTGGTCTACTCGGTACAGTGACCGGTATGATCAACACCTTCCAAGCAATTACCTTGTTTGGTACGGGCGACCCTAAACTCATGGCTGGTGGTATTTCTCAGGCCCTCGTAACCACCGTACTTGGTCTGGTTGTCGCTATCCCAACCGTATTCCTTTACACACTACTAAACACACGTTCTCGTAACTTGCTGCTTATTCTTCAAGAGCAGAGCGCGGGGATCATTGCTGAGCGTAGCGAGAAAGGAGCGTAATCGTGGTTTTATTGCTTGATGCAATTAACGCTTTACGTGAATTCCTTGATACAGGTGGCCAGGTTCTCCTGGTCATCGGCTTCGTAACCTTCGCCATGTGGCTACTTATTCTCGAGCGCTTCATGTTTGTGTTCGGTAAATACAGAGGCTACAAAAACGAAGTCCTACAAGCCTGGAACTCTCGAAATGAGCGTAACAGTTGGAACGCAGAGCAGATAAGGCAAGCAACTATCTCTCGCGTGGGGATCAAACTCAACGCCAACTTACCATATATCAATGTCATGGTGGCACTGTGTCCGTTACTAGGACTCCTAGGCACGGTAACTGGCATGATTGAAGTATTTGATGTAATGGCGATCACCGGATCAGGCAGTGCACGCTCTATGGCATCTGGGGTATCAAAAGCAACTATCCCAACAATGGCAGGCATGGTTGGCGCGCTTTCGGGTGTATTTGCATCGACCTACCTTCAGCGTAAAGCCAAGCGTGAAGTTGAGTTGTTAGAAGATAAAATGCTACTAGACCATTAATCGGTCGTGTGAGGAAAGAATTATGAGAGCACCACTTGCAAAAGTATTCCAAGAAGAAGAAGCAGAAGAAATCAACATGACGCCAATGCTGGACGTTGTATTTATCATGCTTATCTTCTTTATTGTAACGGCCTCTTTCGTTAAAGAAGCGGGTATTGATGTTAACCGCCCAGAAGCGGCCACCGCAGTGAAAAAGCAAAGAGCCAATATCCTGGTTGCAATTTCAGATACTGGTGAAATTTGGATTAACAAACGCCAAGTAGACATCCGTGCAGTTCAAGCAAACATTGAGCGTCTTAAAGCGGAGAATCCGCAGGGTAGTGTGGTTATTCAGGCTGATAAAAAGGCAACTACTGACACGCTAATTAAAGTAATGGATGCATCACGCGCAGCTGGCGCATTTGATGTTTCGATTGCAGCACAGGAGTCATAGGAACATACCATGCGTTACTTAATTGCTTTAGTAATTGCAGGCATAGTTACCTTTTTCCTTTTCTTGGGTATGCAAGCGCTTATCCAAGGAGGGGAAGGAGCAATGACAGATCCTGTAAAAGGACAAGTACTAGATTTCGTCCGTCTTAAAAAAGAAGAGACGGTGGAGAAAAAAGAGCGTAAGCCACAAAAGCCACCAACACCTAAAGAGCCGCCTCCACCAATGGATGCACCACAAACCCAGAACAACAATCTTGACGCAACAGGCGGCAACTTTGATTTTAGTGCCAATGTGGACGCTGACGTAGATTTGGCGAGTGGTTTAGCACTTGAGTCCAGTGATGGTGAATATCTGCCAATCGTTAAAGTTGCGCCGGTATATCCAAGACGTGCGTTATCACGCGGAATTGAGGGGTATGTGATTGTTGAGTTCATTGTAACTAAACAAGGCACTGTGAGAAACCCTGTTGTAGTTAGCGCCGAACCGGAATCAATCTTTGACCAAGCAGCGCTTGATGCGGCATTGAAATTTAAATACAAACCTCGCGTAGTAAACGGTGAACCGGTTGAAGTTGCGGGTGTTCAAAATAAGATTTCATTTCAAATTAATGGCTAACTGCCATTAAGGATTGCGATTATGAAAATGTTTAAAAAAATTACGTTAGTAAGTGCGTTATTTAGCACAGGTTTAATAGCGCCGAGTCTCATTTCAGTCATACCAAATGTTAATTTGGCAACGGCTTATGCAGACTCAGAAACTAAAACCAAGCGTGTGCCCGCGCTACGCGAAAAAGTGTATAGTCAACTGGCCCGCGCGCAAAAACTTGCAGACGACGGGCAAGTTGCAGAAGGCCTCGCCGCATTAGATTCGGTGAAAGAACGCGTTTCGAGTATGAATAGCTACGAAGTGGCAATGATGTATAACTTCTATGGCTTTATTTATTACAACGAAAACAAGCTCGACAAGGCCATCGAATCTTTCAAAGCAGTTATTGCGGAAGAATCTATTCCTGAGTCCCTGCGTCTTTCTACGACATTTAGCTTGGCTCAATTGGCCATGGCAAACAATGATTTTGAAAGTACATTATCATTCCTTGATCAGTGGAAAGAAGCTAATACCCAGGCCCCAAAAAGCAACTTTTATATTTTAAAAGCGCAAGCACAATATCAACTAAAAAAATATAATGATGCGATAAGCAATATAAATACTGCGATTGATTTAGTTGAATCCGACGGTGAACTACCAAAAGAAAACTGGTTAGTTCTTCAGCGAGCGATATATTACTCATTAAATCAGCCAAAAAAAGTAGCAGATGTTTTAGAGAAAATGGTTACCCTCTATGACAAACCACAATACTGGATCCAGCTTGGCGGCATGTACGGTGAAATAGGTGCCGAGAAAAAACAGCTTGCAACATTTGAAACTGCAAAGCAAAGGGGCTTTATAAAATCGAAATCTGATTATATGCAACTTGCTCAAGTCTATTTAATGAACGCCTTGCCTTTTAAAGCAGCGGAAGCACTTGATAACGGAATAAAAGCAGGTGTCGTTGAAGACAGCGCCAAAAACCTAACTTTTATCGCAGAAGCATTCGTTCAAGCAAGAGAAGATAAAAAGTCACTACCTTTCTTCCTAGCAGCAACTGAAAAAGTTGAACATGGCAATTTAGATCAGAGACTTGCAGAGATCTACTTAAATCTTGAAAAGTATGATGAAGCCGCAGATCACGCCCGACTTGCTCTCAATAAAGGCGATTTAACGTTTGAGTCTAACGCCTATGTCGCACTTGGAATGGCACAGTTTAACCTGCAAAACTTTGATGCTTCTATATTGGCCTTCGAACAAGCTGAAAAGCACAAAAAATCAGCAAACCTCGCTAAGCAATGGATTAAATATGTGAAGCGGGAAAAAGTTCATGCTGAAACATTAAAACAAGCTTTATTATAATATTTTATAATCGCAACACCAAAGCCGCCTTCGGGCGGTTTTTTTATTTTTAAAAGTTCCAATTTTTATTATGAAGATTTAATTACAATCATTTTGTGTAATCTTCGTGTAATAAAACCCCATTAATTTAGTCACATCATTTAAACACAGTAAAAAAATAATTTTTTAAAAGTCTACTATTGGAGTTAGCAATGGAACTAAAAAACCTCTTCAGAGTCTCTGCAATCGTCGCTGCTATGGCACTTACTGGTTGTGGTGGTGACATCGAAGTTACACCTACTGTAAACGATAACAGCACTAACAATTCAAACAATACAACAAACAATGGCGATTCAGGCGGTGATACAGGTGGCGATACTGGCACAACTAACCCTTGTACAACTCGCGCTGTAGGAAGCACTGAAGTTCAAGGTACGTTCCAAGCACCACACTGTGTATACGGCACTGACTTTGCTTCTAAATCGCTAGAAGTACAAGGTGATGTTACATTCAAAAAGCTTGAGAATGGCGGCGCTCACGTATTCAAAGGTGCACTTTTAATCGGTAAAGATTGTAACACATCAACAGGTTGTACAATCGAGGCGAACGGTCCAACACTAACTGTAGAGCCAGGTGCTGTAATGGCATTCACTTCTGGTGAGTCAGTGGTTCGTATCGCGCGTGGCGCGAAGATCAACGCAGTTGGTACTGCAGCCGAGCCAATTCGTTTCACTTCAGCAGCAGAATTTGACGCATTTAACCTAGCAGGTATCGGTCCACAGTTTGCTGACTGGGGTGGTATCATGGTTAACGGTTTTGGTATCACAAACGAATGTACCGATGCAGAGCGTGATGGCGACCTATGTAATGCAGATTCTGAAGGTGTAACAAGCTACTATGGCGGTAAAAACAACGCAGATAGCAGCGGTCAAATCAAATATGCGCACATTTGGTATGCAGGTTCTGGTCCTCGTGATGGCGGCCCTGGGGACGACTTAAATTCACTAACACTGAATGCTGTGGGTTCTGGTTCAAGCTTCGAATTCCTTCACATTCACCAAGGTTTTGACGATGGTATCGAATTCTTCGGTGGTGCTGCAAACATCAAAAATATCGTAGTAACGGATACTCAAGATGATGCTGTTGACGTTGATGCAGGATGGCAAGGTAAAGGCCAGTTTATCCTTGTTAAGCACGGTACAATTCAAACTAAGCGTGACGTTACTTATGCTGATGACAACGGCGACGCGGTACTAATTCCTGCGGGCACAGAAGGCTTCATGGGTAACAATGGTTTTGAAACCGATGGTGAAAAAGCAGCAGGCCCTGATTACAGCCAAGCACCAGCATCTACGCTTAATTTTGCAAACGTAACTGTGTTAACGACTGATGGTAACTCAATTCGTGATGATGACGAATCACAAGGTATGAAGTTTGATGATGCTATCCGTGGTATGTATTACAACGCATTAGTAGTTAAATCATCAGCTGCGAATGGCACTGAATGTTTAGAATTTAAAGATGATAAGGCTGCTGCAAACGCTGAAGCTGATACGCTTAATTATGTAAGCTCTGTACTTGCTTGTGCTGCAAACTTTAAAAATGGTTCTGACCCATTACCTGCAGGTGAAGGTAAAGAAGACTGGTTTGTTAACGCAGGCTCTAACCAAATTCTAAACGGTGCAGCTGACGTAATTGCAGCTGACGGCTTCTCAACAAATTCAAGCTCTACCGCTATCACTGTTGAAGCAAACGACCTAAGCAGCCTAAATGACAACTTCTTCACGACCGTTGATTACATTGGTGCGGTATCTGATAAAGATACATCTTCTGAATGGTATCAGTGGGTTAAGAAAGCAATTGAGGCTTCAAACGCTGACTAATTATCCGTAATGACCTTAGTTATTACAATTAAGGCGCAGTCATTGCGCCTTTTTTATGATTTTTGGCAGGATTGCATATGGATACTCAAATGAAATTTAAAAAAGTTGCTTTAGCCATCAGTACGGCACTCACAGTCGCAACTTCTCTACCAAGCGTTGCAGAAGAAGAACAGGCAATCGAAGAAGTTGTTGCGGTAGGTACTCGTTTGCAAGGTAGTGCTGCGGCGGTAATTGAAGAACGTAAAAACCAAGCCTTCGTTGCGGATATCTTAGGCGCAGAGCAGCTATCTAGAACAGGTGATAGTGATGCAGCATCCGCGCTACGTCGTGTTACCGGTCTCACGTTAGTTGACGGCAAGTTTATCTATGTTCGTGGCCTAGGTGAGCGTTACTCAAGTGCTCGCCTGAATGGTGCCGCAGTACCGAGCCCGGACTTAACCCGAAACGTTATTCCACTCGATATTTTTCCAGCAAGCATTATTGAAAGTCTAGCGGTACAAAAAGCTTATTCTCCATCAATGCCTGCTGCATTCGGTGGTGGTAACATCGATATCCGTACTAAGTCTGTACCATCGGAGTTCACCGCAGGTATTGAGGTAGGTATTGGCCAAAACTTTAATTCTGATAAAGGCTTTACCTACAGCGGTACCACGGAAGGTATACCTCAAGTACTACAAGATGCAGTTGTAAGATATCGTGGTAACTTTGACATCGGCGAAGTTGTAGACAAAAACGGTTTCAAAGATAAAGACGGGCTAACACGTGCGGATCAAGCAATTGACGTGATCAAAGGTTTTGTGTCATCACTTCCTCGCGATATTCAAGTCAAAGAAGAGTCCCTAGATCCAAACTTTGATGTAAAAGCCAACATTGGCAATAGTTTCCAAGAAGATTGGTTAGGCGGCACGGTAGGCTTTATGCTTGCGGGTTCCTATGACAACGATTGGAATTATAGCGACCGCACAACAGGTGTTATTGACGACACATTAGGTGAAAACTGTACTTCAAAACTAGAAACCGCAGAAGACACAGCCAATTCCTGTTATGTGACACTTAAAGAATCTAAAGTAACGACTGAAACTGAACGCCTAAATGGTGTATTCAATATCGGTTACCGCTTAGATCAGCATAGCATTACTTATTCTAAGATTTATCTAGAAGATAACGAAACCGAATCAGAGTTTTCCGTGTTACAAAGCCCTAACGGCAGTACCGTTAGAACAATTGCGGGAACGGGCGCGGCACAGCGTTCACATCAGTTTGATTACGAAGAACGCACGTTGGATATCGACCAAGTGATTGGTCAACACACGTTCCTCGATTACTGGGGGGTAGGCTTTGACTGGCAGTATACAGAGTCAAAAGCGCAAACCGATATTCCAACAGAAATCGACTTTAAGTTTATTGATAACTATAACGAAGACGGCTCTTATAAAAACTCCATCGTTACCGGTGATGATAACCGTATAACGTACGCCTTTACCGACATGGAAGACAACGTAAAGTCTTACAGCGGCAATGTCACCTTACCGTTAACCTTCGAGGGCATAGAAATTACCCTCAAAGGTGGTTATGACTTTATGGACAGAGCGCGTGTTTACAATACCAGTAACTTCGTTGTAAACAACAAAAGTGGTATATCCATCCCAGTAAACTTTGATGAGTCTGAGATCTATGGATTATCGGGTTATCTTGACGATGAGTTTTTGAACAACAACACTTTCTTGTTGACCTTCAACGAACCTCAGGCACCAGCGGCGGACGATTATATCGCAGCTCAAAAGATTGATGCGGGCTATGGTGAATTTGATATCTTCTTCGACAATACCTGGCGTATTAGTGGTGGTATTCGTTACGAAGACTTTAAACAAGTGTCACTTGCAACATCGAGTCTGATCTTCGACCGCATAACGATGGAAACGATTTACGATGAAGAGCGTATTTTAGCCGGTACAGTTAACGAAGATAACTTCTTTAACGCACTATCGCTAACGTATCTTTCAGACGGTAACTATCAAGTACGTTTTGGTTATGGTGAAACCACAGTACGCCCTGACTTACGTGAGTTAGTACCGGTTGCCTACTATGATCCACTAACCGATATCCGCACCTTCGGTGTAGCTGGCCTAAAGAGTAGCGACCTGAAAAACTATGACGCGCGCTTTGAGTACTATATGGATAATGGCGACAACTTCTCAGTTGCGGCATTCTATAAAGACATCACGGCACCAATAGAAACCATCTTACGGGTTGGTGATGAAGACTATACAGCAACCTTCGTAAATGGTGAGGAAGGCGAAGTATACGGTATCGAAGCCGAGTGGTTATATGACTTATCGAGTCTTGCGAGTGGCTTCTTTACGTCAGGTAACATCACCTTAAGTGATTCTGAAGTATCGATAGATCCTGCTCGTGCAGGTAACTTAACCAATCCAACAAAGCGTATGACGGGTCACTCAGAGTACGTAGTTAATATGCAATTAAACTATGATTCGGCTGATGGTCAACACAGTGGTTCATTAGTGTATAACGTCTTTGGAGAGCGTATTTTGGCTTCTGGGATTGGTGGTAGAGATGATGCTTATGAGCAACCATTTCATTCGCTTGACCTAGTATATACTTGGTATCCAGACTTTAACTCTAAAGTTAAATTTAAAGTCAAGAACTTGCTAAATGAAGATCAAGAAGTAACTCAATCTGACGTGGTAGTAAGACAAAAAGATGTTGGCACCTCAGTTAGCCTGAGCTACAGCTACGAGTTCTAAGGAACAACTAAGCTTAAACCAAAGCCAAGGCCCGCCTTGGCTTTTTTGATCTTTATCAATCTTTCTAAATTTTTTTATTTGTTATTCGTTATTTCATAGACTAAGTTCTGTAACTTTGTGTATAGTTGGTCTATATATAAAAATATATCTAAATACTTCAGTAAGTTACTAGCTTGTTAATATACTTGTCATATTTAACTAGTAACATTATTTAAGAGCTTTAAAAACAAAACCATAGCTCGTTTCGTACCGAGTTCTTGTTGACGCAAATGCGTTAAATTAGGACAACCTTTACATGTTGTATCCAAACCCCGCCATGCGGGGTTTTTTATTTTTTAAAATCCTGATTTCTAGCTAGTCCAGTGCGTATTCTTTTGCTATGGTAGCCATCTAGACATACGACTCACGCAATGATCCGTATAATCAAGAATTAAGGCACATAACATGAAAAAAGTAGGACTCGTCGGCTGGCGTGGAATGGTTGGCTCCGTGCTGATGGAGCGTATGCAGCAAGAAAATGACTTTGAGGTCATTGATGCACACTTCTTTACTACCTCGCAAGCGGGCCAACTTGGCCCCGTTGTGAAAGGCGGTGGAGAGCCAAAGCCGCTAAAAGATGCAAGCGAAATTCTATCGCTTAGCGAAATGGATATTATCATCTCTTGCCAAGGCGGAGATTACACCAAATCTGTATATCCTTCATTGCGTGAACAGGGCTGGGAAGGCTATTGGATAGATGCAGCTTCAGCACTGAGAATGGAAAAAGACAGTATTATTGTGCTTGATCCGGTCAACAAAGATGTCATCCAACAAGGTCTTGAGCAAGGTGTAAAAACCTTTGTTGGTGGTAACTGCACGGTTTCTCTTATGCTACTAGCGCTTGGTGGTTTATTCGAGCAAGACTTAATAGAGTGGGTGAGCCCAATGACCTATCAAGCGGCATCAGGTGCAGGCGCAAGAAATATGCGTGAACTCATCACTCAAATGGGTGAGATCCACAGCTCGGTTAAAGCACAACTCAACGACCCAAGTTCAGCCATCTTAGAAATCGATAAGCTAGTGGCAGAAAAAATCAAAGATGAATCTTTACCACAAGATCAATTTGGTGTGCCGTTAGCCGGCAGCTTAATTCCATGGATTGACGTTCCAATGCCGTCTGGGCAAAGTAAAGAAGAGTGGAAAGCACAAGTAGAAGCAAACAAAATCCTTGGCTCGTCAAAGCAGCCCATTCCTATTGACGGATTGTGTGTACGAATTGGCGCGATGCGCTGTCATTCACAAGCGCTCACCATCAAGTTACGTGAAAATCGAAGTGTCGAAGAAATAGAAGCGATTCTCGCTGCACATAATGAATGGGTTCGCGTCATTCCAAATGAGCGTGATATTACGGCAAAAGAGCTAACTCCTGTAAATGTCACTGGCACACTGAATATTCCGATAGGCAGGATAAGAAAGCTCACAATGGGTGAAAAATATATCAGTGCATTTACTGTTGGTGATCAACTTTTATGGGGGGCGGCAGAGCCACTTCGTAGAATGTTAAGGATCATTACAGGTTAATTTCTAAAGGCGCCGTTGGCGCCTTTTGTTTTTTAATCGATAACTTTTGTAAGACCGATTAAGGCATTTTCACTCTCACCATCGTGGCATCGAGTATCACCGCTATCTCTATTTTCAATGACTAAGCGATATACAGTGCGGTATTTTTCACCTTCACGGATAGCATCTAAAACCGGAGCCAAAAGGTAGTGCTGTTCTGGATAAATAATAACAGGCTCAAGATCGACTCCGGACTCACGCTCAAACCTAACTTCGTAGCTATTATTACCATTTGAATATAGGTCGTACACAATGCCTTTACACGTAAATACAACCGCATATGACTTCAATGAGATAAGCGCAAGGCTCACTAACATTAGTTTGATAAATCCTTTCATACATTCCTCTATTTAATTTTGACGCCAATACCATTATCAGCAACAAGAAGGTAGCAACACTTCATTACCATTTGCTTTCAGAAAAATTACTTCAAGTAACATTCACCTATCCTTCCAGCCTCGAAACGTTAAATCCGTCACGATGTTCGTTACAAAATATCTCACCTTAATTTTGTTGGACTATAGTTACCTTGATTAAACAATAATCTACGCTCGCGCTACGGAGAGACGAATGGGTATTTTGAAAAGATTCTCGATTATGCAGCTCACGATGATAAGTTCTTTCTCACTGCTTGCATTTTTACTATTTTTAGTTGGCAAAAACGTTTTGAATAACTGGAGACAGTACAATGCGGCCGATCAAAATATCAACTATGTCGTTTTGCTCGACGCCATTGAGAAAGTAGCGCATCATCATGCGGTAGAGCGCGGCTTAACGGCTGGGTTCCTTGGTAATCCAAGTAGTGATAACAAACGAAAGGTCGACGCGCAACGTGAAATTGCCGACCAAACAATATCAACGCTTAAGAGTATTCACTCTTCACTGTTTCTTAAAGATAAAAATGTGCAAAAATGGTTACCTTATATTTTTGAAGTGGAAGCCAATAAGAACCGCGTAAGAGGTGAGGTCGACAGGAAAAATGGCAGTAATGCTTTTGCTTACTACAGCAAACTTAATCAAGTTTCATTAAACACAGCAGCAAAAATTCAAGCCTACGTATCAGATAGAACCTTATCTTCTGAACTTTCTATTGCTTTCCTTATTGCCCAAAGTAAAGAGCGCCTTGGACAGATCCGTGGCAAAGTGAATGGTGTGCTTGCAAAAAAAGCAATGTCAGACACCCTCAAAGACGATATCAAGTACTATCGCCAACAGCTAGAGATGTCATTACATCAATTAGAAACCGCACTCGAAGGTACAGGCCAAAGCAACGTACAAACTATTTTATCTTCAAGCGAGGCAAAAGCATTCAATCAAATTCTTGATACTCTTGAAAGCCAAGGGCAAGTTGACTTTAGTCGCTTACCTTCAAGTGCCGAGTGGTTTTCTGCGGCGACAAGTCTAATAGGTAAGTTCAAGACCAAACTCAATTCAGTGTGGGAAATGACAATTAAAGATAGCCAAAAGCACAAATCAGATATCGCATTTGAAAGTATCTTAATGTTTGTGCTTTTTGTCGTCGTTCTCAGCTTTATCGCGCTCGTCAACTTTCATCTGATTCGCTCGTTACGCTCGGAGCTTTCACAATTAACGAGTATATTAAAACGCGTAGCTGAAGAGGGCGACTTAACTTTAGATATGCGCTTAAACACGCGCGATGAGCTTGGGCAAATCTCCGAGTCAATTTACAATACGATTTATGCGTTTAAAGACCTAATGGTTGGCTTAGCTAAGTCCGTTCAGGTAGGTACGAAACTAGGCGAAAAAATGCATTTAGCAGCCTCTAACGTCAATGAGGATGCACAAAAAACCCAAGGCATGGCATCTTCCATTGCGGTTGCAATAGAAGAAATGGCCGCAACCAGCCAAGAAATTGCAAAACTCGCGCAAGATACGCTGGATGCCAGCGACCAACTTAACATCGAATCACAGCAGTTACTTGCAGACAACCAAAAAAACTTAGACACCATGAAAACCCTCTCGAAGAGTATGAACGCCGTCGACGAGATGGCCGCGAGTATGGAAAAGCAGGTATCTGAAATAAACACTATCTTGGATTCAATTCGCAGTGTTGCCGAACAAACTAACCTGCTAGCACTCAATGCCGCAATTGAAGCAGCCCGTGCAGGCGAGCATGGCCGCGGCTTTGCTGTTGTAGCCGACGAAGTGCGAGGACTTGCAAACAACAGTAAACAATCTTCAGAGCAAATTTCCACGCTGTTACTTAGCCTGTCAGAGATAAGCCAAAGCGTTGTGAAATCAATCAGAGAAAACACACTGCTCACACAAAATACCATGAACGAAGTAGAAGAAACGCGTAAAGTATCGCTCAGAGTAAACGAACACAGTTCGCATGTTGAAAAACTCACGACTTCGGTTGCCACAGCAGCTTGCGAACAGTCTGAAGTGGCCGCCGATATATCACAAAATACCGCTGCTGTACTTGACGCTGCAAACCATGAATTAGATACATCGAAAGCGTTAAATGAATTGTTTAAAGATATGAAACTAAACAGCGATACGCTACAACGTACAATGGATATATTTAAAATTGATAAGAGCTAGCACCCTATGAATATTCGAGAGTTCAGCGAGAACGATTATCCAAGAGTTTTGGAGATCTATTCAAAATCTAAGCTGGATGAGCTTCGTTTTGAGCAGAAGACATTTAAGCTCTTACCTCTAGAAGATGATGAAAAGAGACTATCTGCACTAAAGGAATCAAAGATATACGTTTTTGATGATGGGAATATTCTTGGTTTTGGAGCAATATTTGGGTCAGAGATTAGGGCACTATTTGTTTGCCCTAGTGCTAGAGGAAACGGAATCGGAAGAAAAATGCTTGAATTCCTTTTGTCACAAATATGCGGCAAGGCGAACCTTTTTGTCGCCAAGACAAATGAGCCTGCAAAGGAGTTATACAAGGCATACGGATTCGAAGTGTCTGATGAATTTCTCACTGAATATAATGGCGAGTCAGTGTATGCGAATGAAATGGTTCGTATAAAAGGGCAGTACTAGCAAGACGAAGTAATATGAACTTCAGATAGCTAGAACGTGTACTTTGACGTTTTTAGCTAATACGTGTCGCAAACGAAAGTTAGCGCTGATAAGGTCAAATATATAATAAACACATGAAATAAGTTCTCTATCGGTCAAACAACGCGTAAAAAACGGGCGTCGTTTATTTAACCGATACCGAATGTCTTCTTTAAAGCCTTTCTTGTTGCTTGAACGATTCAAAATGGCACCAAGTCAACTGTTAAATAAGGGCCTATCAATCTCACTCTGACAGCCAAAGTCTGAGCTTAACGAACCAAGCTCAGACATTACCAATCGCTATTATTCCACCAAATCCAGAATATAGGCGGCACCTGAGCCTTCTCCTTTGTCATCACGGTGGGGAGTTGCGATGATGGCGGTGTTATTTGAAACCGCAATATTCCAACCAAACCTATCTTCTGGCGCGGCATCATTGGCAAATACCTTAGACGCATATTGCCATTGGCCTTGTTGTTTTTTGTACAGATAAAGTGCCCCCGCGTTATTACCTTTTTCATCGTGGTGCATAGCGGTGATAAACGCCATGTCCTTACTTAACGCAACACCGCGTGCAAATCTATCATCCGCTTTGGCATCTGGAGCCACTAATTTTTGAGTTTGTGTCCATTTATCATTTGTTCTCTCAAACAGATAAGCAGAGCCGGCATCTTTACCTATACTGTCGATATCATCTCTTCTGGCAGAAATAAGGGCTGTATCTCCAAAAATAGCCACGCGAACACCAAAAATATCGGTGTTCCCACCGTCACTTGCCATCAGTTTTGCTTGCGAATTCCACTTTTTACCATCGAATTGATAAACATAAACCGCACCAGCTTTTTCTGCTTTTTCATCATTCAAATCTGCGCCGACTAAAATGGTATCGCCATCTATTGCTACGCTAATTCCGAATAAGTCCCCATCAGCGCCATCCCTTGCCGTCAACTTTGACTGAAAATGCCAGCTATTGTTTTCTCTCTCGTATACATACGCTGAACCTGAGTCTTTGTGTGGCGCATCGCTATGTGGTGCGCCGATCACTAAAAATTGCTCGGTGAGGGCAATGCTTTGTCCAAAGGCATCACCCGCTTTTGCATCGTTGGCGGTTAAAATTTGTTTTTGTACCCAGCTATTTTCTGTGCGCTCAAAAGCAAACACCGCACCGGCATTTTCTCCTTTATCGTCCCGATTTATCGCACCAAGCATGGCAATATTATTCTTAAGGGCAACATTGCCGCCAAGCGTGTCGCCCGCATTGGCAGGCTGCGCGATGAGCTTTGCTTGTTGCTGCCAGCCAGACGCACCTAGCGTGTATAGGTAAGCCGCACCAATATCCTGACTCGTATTTGCATCCACTTTATGGGCACCAACTAATGCAGTTGTGCCGTCTACCGCTACGCTATAACCAAACTGATCTTCTGCTTTACCATCATCGGCTACCAATTTTTGTTGCACAGCCATACTTTGACAGGCTATCACTAACGCCAAACTAGGGAAGTATTTTAAAATAGAGGGGGCTTTCATCATTATTCTTTTTGTTTTCGATATAGGGAATAAACATAGTATTCCACTGTTTAATACTCAACAAGAGGTTGTGTTTTTAGCAAAGTCATTTTGGTAGGTTAGCGGGAAGGGTTGATAGGCATCTGGAGCGGCGACATCTTGCGATGGTAATAGTGAGTCTCAGCGTCTAACTCTAGAACAACTAAAACCCATCACATAAAACAATAAACTAAACCTTATCCAAGCCAATATTGACCAAAAAGTTGAGGTAGTTCAGCCTTTAACTGTTTTGGTTTATTTTTAAACTTTTTGCCTTGCGGCGGAAAGTTCACGACACTGTGATACGGGAGTTCGTCTTGATTTTTTTCTTCAAAAAGCAACCCTGCAACTAAATCTAATTCGTCAATAAATGGGTAGGGCAAGTCGTCTTTATTCGGAATAGCAAACTTATTAGCTAATTCGTCTGGTTCCGCTGTAAGTACACTTACCGCTTCAGGGCCGCGACTGATGATCCAATTACAAAAATCTAAGAAGTCATATTCGCTATTACAGCCTGCAATCACGTAGGCCACTTTCCAGTTATCCCAATGCCACAGTGCTCTTAGTTCTTTGGTGTATAATGCATCGAACTGAGCAATTTCTTCTGAACTTAGCGGTGATAAACGCGTTTTTAAATAGTCATTATCGTTTGAATGATCGGGGGCGGTGACAAGCTGCCAGAAGCGTTCGAGTTCCATGTGCATAATCTAACTTGATAAAAACGAGATTATAGCCAGTAACCTAATGAGAGTAAATCGAAGCTGCCATGCAAAATAACTGCAGCGGGTTGTACGTAATACTACGTGCTTACCCGCGCAAAAAGATAACAGTGACAGCTAAAAGGTAAGTAGTTTTAACCTTTCAGCGCTTTGTCACCTCGGCCAATACCTACCGCACCAGAACGCACAAGTTCAATAATGTCGCTTTCGTGACGTAATAGATCCAAGAAAGACTCAAGACGGTCGGCTGAGCTTACCATCTGTAATATATAACTTTGCTTGCCCATATCTATAATGCTGGCTTGGAACACCTCAGCAACACGATTGATAGCAGCTCGTGTTACTTCATCTCTGGCATAGACTTTTACCAGTAGCAGTTCTCTTTCAATGTGCTGCATATCAGTTAGATCAATAACCTTAAGCACATCCACCAACTTATTAACTTGCTTGGTGATTTGTTCAACAATGCGGTCATCGCCTTGGGTCGTGATGGTAATACGAGATAGCGTTTTGTCTGCGGTTGTACCCACTGTTAAGCTGTCAATGTTGTACGCACGTTGAGAAAATAAACCCACAATACGAGAAAGAGAGCCAGGTTCATTCTCTAATAAAATCGATAGTATTCTTCTCATTATGCTTTTACTCCTTTTTTCAACCACATCTCGTCTATCGCACCTTGCTTAATTTGCATTGGATACACATGTTCAGACTCATCGACCAAAATATCTAAAAATACAAGTCGGTCTTTAATCGACATTGCTTTTTCCAGCGCCGCATCAAGTTGCTCAGGCTTATCAACCCGAATACCGATATGACCATAACTCTCGGCAAGCGCAACAAAATCAGGCAGGGACTCCATATAAGAGCTCGCGTGACGTCCCTCATACATCATGTCTTGCCATTGGCGTACCATACCAAGCGAGCGGTTGTTTAACGAGATGACCTTGACAGCAAGGCCGTATTGTAAACAGGTTGAAAGTTCCTGAATATTCATTTGGATAGAGCCATCCCCAGTTACGCACAATACTTCACTGTGCGGAAATGCCATTTTTACGCCCATCGCAGCGGGTAAACCAAATCCCATGGTGCCAAGGCCGCCTGAATTAATCCATTGACGAGGTGATTTGAACGGATAGTACTGCGCTGCAAACATCTGGTGTTGTCCTACGTCTGAGCAAACATACGCGTCACCACTGGTCATTTGGTATAGCTTTTCGATAACCGTTTGTGGTTTGATTTTTTCTACACCCGCAGTAAACGACAAGCATTTCTGAGCACGCCATGTGGTAATTGCTTGCCACCAATCTTCTTGTGCGGCTCGGTCAATGCGCTTCTCGCTTTTTTCGATACCGCGTAGCAATTGCTCCATCACCGTATCTAAGCAGCCCACAACTGGGATATGCGCTTGAATGGTCTTAGAAATTGAAGTTGGATCCACATCAACGTGAACAATTTTGGCATCCGGACAAAATTTCTTGACGTTATTGGTTACACGGTCATCAAAACGCGCACCTAACGCTAAGATAACATCGGCATTCGCCATCGCCTTATTCGCTTCAAGACTACCGTGCATCCCTAACATGCCAATAAAATTAGGATGTGTGCCGCTGATCCCGCCAAGACCCATTAGGGTATTGGTGATAGGCGCGTTTAGTTTCTCAACCAGCTCAGTTAGTTTTTCTGAGGTATTCGAAAGAATAATGCCACCGCCAGAATAGATAACCAAACGCTTCGCTTCAATAATGGCTTCAACCGCTTTGCGGATCTGCTTGGAATGCCCCTTTACACTCGGGTTGTAAGTACGCATATCAATTTGTTCAGGCATCTGATAATCGAATTTAAGCGCAGGATTCAAAATATCTTTTGGCAGCTCAACCACAACCGGTCCCGGTCTACCAGAGTTGGCGAGATAAAATGCCTTTGCTAACACTTCTGGGATTTTTGTCGCATCGCGGCAGTTAAAACTGTGTTTAACGATAGGACGAGAGCAACCAACTATATCCGTTTCTTGAAACGCATCATCGCCGATTAGGTTTGAAGGCACTTGCCCCGAGAGTACAACCATTGGGATTGAATCCATATAAGCCGTCGCGATCCCTGTAATGCAGTTTGTAGCGCCTGGGCCACTGGTCGCAAGAACGACACCGACATCTCCCGTTGCTCTGGCATAACCGTCGGCCATGTGGGTCGCTGCTTGCTCATGTCTAACCAAGATATGCTCAATATCTGATTGCTGAAACAACGCATCATATAGATCAAGAACCGATCCGCCGGGATAGCCAAATATGTATTTTACTTTTAATGCGCTCAATGCTTTTACTACTAGCTCGGAGCCGTTGTATTGCTCTGCCATTACCTCATTCCTCGTTGACTGTGCGTGCCTGTTATATTTATAAAATCAAAAAAAAACCCCGCTGGTTGCGGGGTTTGAGTATTTCTTTCAAGTAATAGCTCCCCGCTGAACTCTATGAAGAGACCAGTACCACCACGAGAACGATTAGTTGAAAGAAATTTGTCATTATTTTTCCTTTAAGTTGATGTCAAAGTTAGCCTACACAGTATTAGATATAAATTCCACCTTTCCACCTTTCAATTGTTGAAATATTACATTTCAATTTAAAATTCACCACCAATTAGATTTTTTATTTAGTAGAACTTATACGGGAACAAAACGATAAAAATGCTAAACTTAAAGCTCAATTGTACTAGGGAATCTTAGATGAATATTTTTAAACTAAGCATATTGGTATCGGCCACACTGCTATCAAATGCAGCGTCAGCGCAGGTGCTCTATAAAGATCAGGTTATCTATTGGCAGGAGAAAAAGCTCGGCCGCATGCTGAGTGAATACGAGCGGAAAATTGCGCTTGAGCAATTCACCAAAACAAAGCCTATTGCCAGCCAAATAAAAACACCTTATGCAATTAAAAATGTGCACCTTGGCAATACTAAGTTAGGTAAACAATTTGCGGTGAGCACGGCGCAAACACTTAATGAAGCTAAAATCCTTGCTATTCTGGTCGATTTTCCCGACTTACCTAACGACCAGAACCGACTAAACCCGGGTGATACAGATATGTACTACTCGAGCTATCCCGCGTCTCACTACCAATCACTACTGTACTCAGATAGCGGCTATAACGGCCCTAACAATGAGTCGTTGCAATCCGCTACCCAGTTTTATCAAGCGGCCTCAGGCGGCAGCTTCAAGGTATCTGGCAATGCATTTGGTTGGGTAAGAGCCGCTCAAAATGCAGCCTACTATGGCGAACAAGAAGGCGATACCCGAGACTTAAGACCGGAAGAGTTGGTGTTCGAAGCAGTAAGCAAAGCTGTGACCCAATTTAATATCGACCTATCTGAGTACGATAAAACAGATTTGAACGACATAGATGGTGATGGCAACCGCCTTGAACCTGACGGCATTATTGACCATGTCATGTTATTTCATTCAAGTATTGGTCAAGAAGCAGGTGGCGGCGTATTAGATACTGACGCAATTTGGTCACATCGCTTCTTCGTATTTGATGAAAACAACCAACCTAAGGCAATTCCAGATACCAACTACAAGATTTATAACTACACCATTAATCCTATTGATGCTGCAATCGGTGTGGTTGTTCATGAGTTTGGTCATGACCTTGGGTTACCCGACGAATATGATTTAAATTCCAATGACATAGGCGAACCCGTTGCGCTGTGGTCAGTCATGTCTTCAGGCAGTTACTTAGGCCAATTAAGTGGCTCGCAGCCCACCCAGTTCTCCCCTAAAAGCCTTGAGTTTTTACAACAAAATTATGCAGGAAATTGGTTAAACCAAACAGAGTACACATTAGATGATTTGAGTACAGAACAAACGGTAACGCTCACGGATATTGGAATAAACAATGGTACTACGAATCAAATAAAGATCAATTTGCCTGCACAACTAGAGGAATTCATTACGCCTCTGGATGGGAATTACCACTATTACTCCGGACAAGACGACAAACTCAATAACCAAGCAAGTTTTACCTTAAGCTTACCTAACGCAAGCCAAATTTCATTATCCATGCTTGCAAATTATAGTATCGAGCTTAACTACGATATTTTCCAAGTGGCGGTAAATGGGCAGCCAATAGCAGGAAATACAACAAAATCAAACCATCCAAATTATGCCAATGTCACTCACTACATGGATGGCGAGTCATCTTCTTTTGGGGCTAACCCAATTACGCTAGATTTTGATATCTCAGCGTACCGAGGACAAACTGTCACCGTGACATTCGTTTATCAAACTGACGATTTTGAAACGCTTAAAGGTGTATTACTAGACAACATTAAGGTGACAGCGGATGGTTCGCAAATTTATACAAATACAGCAGAGCCAACTAACGACTTAGTCTACAGTGGATTTCGTAAGATTTCTGGCTATAGAGCTAAATCAGGTAACGCTTACTACGCCCATTTACGCTCATTTAGAGGGTTAGATGCTGGTTTGTCTTTGTCTGGTTATAATTCTGGTGTGCTGATGTGGTACAGCAACAATGAAGAGAGTAATAACTCGACTTCGCTACACCCCGGCTCTGGAGATATGTTAGTCATCGACCAAGATCAAAACCCTATTTTCAAAGCCGACGACACCACACCCGCAACGAGTATTATTCAGGTCAAAGATGCGACGCTTCGTTTGGATACGCAGAAAGCAGGTCTTGGCGATCAACATCTCACGCCAATCAGTACGTTTGATGATACTCAGGATTACACCTTCCCAATCCAAAAGGAGTCAGGTGTTAGTTTGCCGGGTTTTGGTGTTCAACTTAGATTGAATACCATAGAGGAAGATGCAAGTAGTGCGCAAGTCGGTATAATTTACCTCAGCGACCCTAAAATCACTCAAGTACAATCGCAAAACACCGTTAAGTTTAATGTCAAAGGCTTAGCATTAAACGAATCAGATAGCTTTTTGTGGAACTTTGGCGATGGTCAAACAAGTAACGCGCTTTCACCTGCTCATAGCTATCAAGATATTGGCAACTATACGGTAATGTTCACACGAACCAAAGCTGACGGGAGCAGTTCAGCGTTGAGTTCAAATGTCAGCGTAGGCAACGTCGAGCCAATCCCGCTTACAGTCGGTGATATCAAAGCGACCTCAGTAGGGCAAGGCTTTGTCTTCAATGCTGAAATCATTGGTGGCAAAGCGCCTTATGAACTTGACTGGAACTTTGGTGATGGAGCAACAGCATCATCTAACTCAGTTGAACATATCTATGAGCTAAGCGGCACGTACACGGTAACGCTTAATGTGAAAGATGCCGAAGGTGAGGCGGTAACTAAATCAACCTCAGTGACTGTCGTAGTACCACTAAGCATTGAAGCCACAGCGACCACATCTAACTTACAGGCAAGCTTTGTCGCAACTGCTGCTGGTGGTGATGGTAACTATCAAGCTAGTTGGGATTTCGGTGATGGTACGCAAGGTTCTGGTTTGACTACAACGCATAGTTACGCTCAAGCGGGTACATATAATGTCGTGTTAACGCTATCGGATGGTGCAGATCAAAGCGCGAAAGGCACTGTTGAGATCACAGTGACGACCCCAACAACAACGCCGACGGACTCTGGTGATAGTGGATCGTCTGGCGGCAGTATCGGATGGTTTGCGTTAATCGGTGGAATGCTAGTGGGATTAAGAAGAAGGTGGTGCTAACGCACCACCCAAGGATTAAATTGAGCGTTAAGAATTAAAGACGCTCAATTACCGCCTGTGTGAAATCGGTAGTGCCGTGGCTACCACCAAGATCGCGCGTAGTACGGTCACCGCTCTTGATAACGTCAGCTACTGCACTGCGGATTTTTTCCGCTTTATCAGCTTCGCCTAAATACTCAAGCATTTGAATTGAAGCTAAAATAACAGAAGTTGGGTTTGCAAGGTTTTTGCCTGCGATATCTGGTGCGCTACCGTGAACTGCTTCAAAGATTGCAGCATCAGTACCAATGTTTGCACCTGGTGCCATACCAAGACCACCGACAAGACCTGCACAAAGATCAGAAAGGATGTCACCGAATAGGTTTGTTGTGACGATCACATCAAACTCTTCAGGTGTCATTACTAGTTTCATACAAGTCGCATCAACGATCATTTCTGCTGATTCAATTTCAGGGTAACGCTCACCAACTTCACGAGCAACTTTAAGGAATAGACCTGAAGTTGATTTTAGGATGTTCGCTTTGTGAACCGCAGTTACTTTCTTACGACCTTCACGCTGTGCTAACTCATATGCGAAAGTTACGATCTTTTCAGCACCTTCGCGAGTGATCTTTGACATTGCTTCCGCTTCATTACCATCTTCAGAAACAACTTGACCAAGACCTGAGTACATACCTTGCGTGTTTTCACGTACGGTAATGATATCAATATCATCGTAACGTGCTTTAGTACCTTCAAATGACTTAACTGGACGAACGTTTGCGTAAAGGCCAAAATGCTTACGCAATGTCACGTTGATTGAAGTGAAACCTTCGCCAACAGGTGTAGTTAGTGGGCCCTTTAGCGTGATTTTGTTACGCTCAATTGCTTCTAGCGTTGCTGCTGGAAGTAATTCACCTGTTTTTTCTAAAGCAGCCAAACCTGCGTCTACGTACTCGTATTCATAGTCGCAACCTACGGCTTTTAAGATCTCGATTGCTGAATCGATGATGCTAGGGCCAATGCCGTCGCCACGGATAACTGTGATGGTTTGCTGTGCCATGTTTTTTCCTTTATCAAAAGTTGGAATACACCCAAGAAGAATTGCAGACTAAGTTTAGTAGAAATTAACAAAGGTGTACGTTCGCTTGTTTAAGCCGCGTTTTATAGCAATTAATTTGGTCTTATTCCAGTATGGAATGAAAAAATGACATACATATGATTTATGCTTGTTATTGATAGTATTTATAGAATAAATATCAGGCAATAGATGAGTAAAATCCGGCCTCTAGTAGCGCTACATCAAACTTTTGTGCGGTAACAAAACGACTTTCAGCTAATACGTCATCGACTAATTGTTTTTGCCATGCAGTTAACACAAAGTTGGGTGATATCACTTTAAGTGCAATAAGTTTAATAAAAATGAATAGTTTATACTGCGCATTGGTCTGAGACTTTTTTAACGTTTCGCTATCTAGCATTGCCTTATGAAGAATACTTTTTTCAAAGTACTGCAGATTAAAGTCTAGGTATTTATCTTTTGCTATCGCTCGGATCCCAAATAGGTTGGCAATTGATACTAGTTCTTCCGAATACTCACGAGAGTGGAGTGCAGTGGCATGTTGGATCTCTACTCCTTGTTTAGTCACTAAAAATACAATAACCGCTGCAAATGGCGACAATAAACGCTCAAATTGCTCACCATAACTTTCACCAACATATAAGGCGATAATTTGACTAATTACGCCATATTTGTGCACGATATCTTCTGTGAAAGGAAGCTTATGATTGGCTATGATCTGCTCAAGCAACACTCGCTGCGCCAGTAATCCAGCAGCATCAAGTCCTACCATGGCGAGAGAGTGCCTAACCGATGCGGCTTTTAGATTTTCACGGTTATACTGCTTTGCTGCGATCTGCAATGCACTTGACACTGAATCGAACTCGCAAATCAGCTTTTCAAGTGCGCGAATACTTTGAAATTGACTGTGAGATAAGGCTTTTACTGTTTCTAGTAGATGTAAATGTTCAGAACCGAAAGGAAGTACTGCTGGTTCAGCAGCTCGGTCCCAAATATTGTAAAGTAACTTTGCATCTGTGGTTGCAGTCAAACCACAGTGAAACTGGAATTTACGGTTGGCCTTCGCCAGCTTTTTGGTTTGCCCATGTTCAACAACAGCAATTATTTTTTCACTGTTGCTTTGTATCACCAAAAAGCCCTCTTCGCCTTTAATCTCGCACAGCAACCCCGCAGGATGATTAACAAATGCCCCTGCAATTGCACTCAGCACTTTTAATGCAAAAGCATAACTGAGTTTGCAATAAAGAAGCTTAATCGCTCTGTCTAAAGCCACGCAATTTTGCTTGTGTGTTGGCGTTATTAAGCTTGCTACTCGGTGAGCAATTGCAACAATCAAAGAAGCATGGTCATTGAAGCGCTGAGGGGTAGGAGCCACTAGCTTGCTGTCATAGTTTGAAAGGCGAGATAAAATTCGCAAACATTGCAAGTTAGGTGTTTGTCCATCACTCAGTATTTGTACAGCCAATTGATGGCGAACTTTCCAAAGCTTATCTTGCTGTGCGTCTAACTTCTTACCTGCTGCGAGTTGATCGCTTTCTCTCGCTACGCATAAATAGTCCGCAAAGCTCGCAAGCAATAGCTCTTCGGTTACTGCACGAGAAAACTTTAAGTGATGACAAGCCATACAAACCAACACATTTTGATTCATGACCAGATTAGTGTTGTAACCCAAGTTTTGTGAATACAGTCCAAGCTGCCCATGCATGCTACTTGGCGAGGACTCATAACAGTCCATGTAAAGCTGTGCAAGTTTAACTAGGGTAGGGTAAATAGAGGACCACTTCTCTTTGTGATAATAAAGACGTAATACTTTGTGTGTACCTTGGGCTATCGCGAACAGCGTTTTACTAGTAACTATCCTTGCATCCATCTATCTTTACCAATTTTATTAAGTAAACGGTCTATTTTAAAACGGTAAAATAGCTTTCTTAGCAAGGCAAAAACATTGCTATTTAGTTGTTCTAAATGAGGCGTTGTTAACGAAGCTAATATGGTATTTTACCCTTCAAATTGGTTGGAAGATTAATCTAATTGGCATCACACTTTATCAAATGTGACCCGAGCACCTGGTCCCCAAAGCTTTAATATGCCATTTTCAAACAATAATCCGGTGCATTCATCTTCCGTAGTAATACCATCTGGTTTTACAAGCTGAGTGCGATAAAACACAATTTGTACAACCGTATTGTCTTGTTTTTTCTTTACATACGTTAGATCCGGGCTGCCCAAGGTATCCAATACTGTGTCTAACTCAGTCGGCTTTTCAAGGCTAAGATTACGAATGAAACGATTGTTAAACGCTTCTCGGTCCTGCCAAATCATCGCTTGCGGGTCATCTTTATAATAATTGATCACGAGAAACACCACAGTAACGTAAACCGCAAGGCCAAGAAATATGTACTGTAATATTTTCCTAATCATCTAACTGCTCAATAAAGAATGGGTAAAACGAACCTTGTATCTGCAAAAACTGAGATACGCTTGTATGCAATATATCAAAGTCATCTACTTTCGCCTAGCGCTTAGCGACGATGTAATACATTGCCAATCAAAAGTCCCTTCAAACCACTCGTATATCCTTCAAACTAAAGCCAATTGCAATATCTCTTCTTAGAGTCACTAGCGCTAGGCTGGTAACATAGTCGCTTGCTCCAGCCTCTAATTTTGCTTTTGCAGCAGGCTTTACTGTCTCATCTTTTAGCATACTTTCAAAGTCGTCATGCTTTGCGAGTAGCTCTTGCGCCGTCTTGATACCAACCCCAACAACACCTGGAATATCGTTCGTCTTGTCGCCACTTAACGCCCAAAACATTTCGAGCTTGCTTTGGGTGACAGAAAATCGACTTTTGATATCTTCGAGCGAAATTATCGACTTTTTAAAGTAGTCGTACACAGAGATAGCATCATTTATCAGGGGTAAGAAGCCTTTATCAGTCGATACTATCGTGCAGTTAACATTGGCAGCTGCGGCTTTACAGGCAAGCGTCGCTATCACATCGTCAGCTTCATCATGTTCGGGATTAAATGATTTAACACCAACACTTGCGAACGCTTGTGAAAACTTGTCGAGGTTCTGATTTAGAAATTCGGGCATAGGTTGACGGCTTATTTTATATTTTGGGTAAAAGTGATAACGCCAACTTTTATCACCATCAAAGACAGCAACTGCGTGTGTCGCCCCCGTTTTACGTAACAAGCTACGAGTCGCTTGCTCTACACGAAGACAAGAGGCCTTTATATGGGCCTCTTGTTCTTTAGTACCTTTTGGTTCATTAACAGCATAGATGCGCCTGATAAGGTTAAGCGCATCTATTAACAACAAATTATTCATTCACTCTAAGCTTTAATTTTATAACACGGTATATATTTGCTCCCAGGTAGCTTCATTCGCCCCTGAGCTACAAATGCACCCAACAGCTTATCCATATCGGCCATCAGTGATTTATCACCACTTAATTCATACGGACCATGCTGTTTAATTGCTGTAATACCTTCATCCTTCACGTTACCGGCAACAATACCAGAAAAAGCACGTCTTAAGTTAGCAGCCAGTAATTGTTTTGGTTGCTCTAGGTGTAAGTCTAAGCCCGACATATTTTCATGCGTTGGTGCAAATGGGTGCTGAAAATCATTTTCAATCTTTAAAGTCCAATTAAAGTAATAGGCATCACCTTCAGACTTACGATACTCGCGCACCGTTGCCATCGACTGTCTGAGCTTTTTGGCTACTAGCTCTGGATTGTCTACGATAATTTCAAACTTAGACAGAGCTTCTTTCCCAAGTGTTTTTTCAATGAAAGCACTGAGTTCTTCAAAATATGCCGCTGACTCTTTAGGGCCAGTTAAGATCACAGGTAAGCATTGCTTTTCATTTTCTGGATGTAACAAAATACCCAGTAAATAAAGCAGCTCTTCAGCTGTTCCAGCACCACCTGGGAAAATAATGATGCCATGCGCAATGCGTACAAACGCCTCGAGACGCTTTTCAATATCAGGCAAAATCACTAATTCATTAACAATAGGGTTAGGCGGTTCAGCGGCAATAATACTGGGTTCGGTAAGGCCTAAATAACGGTTATTCGAGATCCGTTGCTTAGCATGACCAATTGTTGCTCCTTTCATCGGGCCTTTCATTGCGCCCGGTCCACAACCGGTACAAATATTTAGGCCGCGAAGACCAAGTTGATAACCTACTTCCTTGGTGTATTTGTATTCAACTTCATTGATTGAATGACCGCCCCAACAGACAATCATGTTAGGGTCTTTATTCACTTCAAGCGCATCAGCGTTACGCAGCATGTCAAAAACCATATGGGTAATTTCTACCGGCGATTTATTTTCACCGTGATATTTTTGACAAATAAAAAGTATGTCGCGGATCACGGAAAATATGTGCTCATGGATACCGGTAATTATTTGACCATCGACAAAAGCAGACTCGGGGGGATTGCTTAACGCAATTTTTATTCCTCGCTCGCGTGCGAGTAGCTGAATATCAAAATCTTCGTATTTATCGTAGATTTCAGAGCTGGAATCGGTATGACTACCTACATTCAATACCGCCAATGCACAATTTCTAAAAAGCCTATATCTCTCACTTGTGGTTGACTGCTGAAGTAAATCGACTTCCAATCTTGATAATAAGTTAAGAACCCCAGTTGGGTTTAGCTCTACTTGCATAGGCTTACTCCTTGTTTGTAATGCGCAGCGAATTGGTATAACTGAACAAAGCGGGGACGAGTATAATGTCTCGAAACTCAGCCTTTACCCAAGTTAACTCTATTTACTTAAAACACAATCTATCTCGCCCGCTATTCTTCGCTTCATAAAGCGCTGCATCAGCTCGGTCAAAAGCACTCAACGCAGTGTCCCCTTTGACAAACTGAGTAGCACCGAGAGAAATCGTAATTTCGACTTCTTTTTCTTTAAATTTGAATGGTATAGATTTAATGACTTGCCTTACTTTTTCAAGCGGTTTTTGCGCATGAGTCAGCGGCATACCTGGCATTAGCAAAACAAATTCCTCACCGCCGTAGCGTGCGATAAAATCGCTTTTCCTAATAGACTTTTTAAGGGCTCGTGCGATCACTTGCAATGTTTTGTCGCCCGCACTATGACCATAACGGTCGTTGATAGATTTAAAGTGATCAACGTCGATAACAACCAGCGTCACATCTGAGTCGTTTATCTCAAATAGGTGCATTTCATGGGTTAGACGCTCATCGAAAGCTGCTCTATTTGGTAACTTAGTTAAGCTATCCAATAGGCTTTTGAACTTTTGTTCGCTGAGTCGCTTTTTATAATTTGAAACTTTGGACTCTAAGGTGTTGATACGATTATTAATTGCATCAAATGAGTCAAGCAGCGCCTCACGCTCATTTTTTTCGAGCTTTTCACGCTCTATCAAATCAGCACTCAGTAGTTTCAACTCGTTGTCGACCAAGGCTTTAAGCTCAGTTATTGAGCTGGCGTTTTGGGTTTGCTGATTTAAGTTTTGAATTTTTAGTTCTATTTTATTGTTTAACGACTGTAGTTCTTTAGATGTTGATTTTGAACGCGCCGTTGTTTCAACAATAGAGCGATGTAGCTCTTCCAGTGTTTGATTCAGTGAAACCAAAAAACCTTGTGCGGATTGGCGCTCTTTGGCAATCGTTTGCGCAATAATTTTAATGATTTCTGTCGCTGCTGAATATAGATTATCTAAACTGTTGTTTTCCGCAACGCTTGCGCGGATCTCTTTAACCTTTTCTATTACTTCATCTTCGAAAATTAATTCGTTGATCAAAGCTTGAAGTTCAGCAGCTAATTCTGGGTGATGACTATGAGATGCTTCTTCAGTAATTTCTACTTTGGATTGTAAAACCGTATGGTAGATAGAAACCAAAGACTCTAACGCGGGGATGTAAGCATTAGTAGAGTTGATATCTTCAAGTTCTACATCCAATAAATGACGCAACTTTCTGCGCGACTCATCTGGTAATCCCTTGAGCTTCTGCAGTAACTTTCCGCTTTGCTGAATTGCCGTTTGCAATGCTTTTTGATTATTTGAATTGGTCACTTCTTGTGACTTTAGCGGCTCGGAAATTCCATCGATAAAAGGCACAAGCAGCTCAAAATCGACGCCTTTATTAAGTGCAATACGAAATTTAGCTAACTGATTATCAAGTGAAACATCTTGCCCTTTGCAGGCCAGGGATAACTTTGCAGCAAACTGAGTAAGGAGTTCTACTTGTTGTTTTCTTGCATCCTCAAGCGTTTTTCTAGCCTCTATGGCTTGCTTTAATTTCTGCTCGAGCATTAAGGCATTGTCAGTCACAGATTTCCAATCATAAAATAATCTCTTAGTTACCAAGTCTACAACAAATTACGCTGTTATGCGCGGAAATTTAACGTGGTAATGTATCGGAGTTTGCTGTTTACTCATCGATATTACTTAGCGTGTAAGTCGCTGATTTGGTAAATTGATTTTATCTCAAATTACCGATACAAAAATAATGAAGAAAAGCCTTATTGCCTTGGCATGTGCAGCAACATTTAGTGTTTATGCTGACGTCGACTACCGTATTTCAATTACACAACCGCAGCATCACCTTGCAGAAGTAGAAGTTCAGTTTCCAAAATCTTCTCAATCAAGCATCGATGTGCAACTTCCAGATTGGCGTACAGGTCGCTACGAGATATTGGATTTAGCCAACGGCGTACGCTTTTTTGACGCAAAATCTCAAAGCGGGCAATCACAAAAATGGGAAAAAATTGATAAAAACACATGGCGTGTACACCTTAGCGAGCCTACCGAGCTGACGGTTAACTATCAGGTTTATGCCAATGAGTTAGGTCTTCGAGCTAGACACATAGATGACACCCACGCGTTTATCGATGCATCTGGCTTTTTGATGTTTAGTGAATCTTTCAGATCAGAGCCTGTTTCTGTTGAACTCAATGTACCTAAAGGCTGGCGCTCAGTCTCCGGTATGGAGTTTGCCGATTCAAAAAACAGTTTCAAAGCCGATAACTATGACATATTGTTAGATTCTCCTATTGAGACTGGTATTAATCAGCTGCACAAATTTGAAGTGGATGGCCGTAGATATGAACTAGTTATTTGGGGCGAGGGCAACTATGACGTTGACCAAATGCTAGCCGATCTTAAAAAACTCGTTCAAACCGGCACGCTCATTTGGCACGATTATCCTTATGACCGTTATGTCTTTATGGTGCATGCAACCAGCGGTGCACGAGGGGCAACAGAGCACTTAAACTCGACGATTATTCAAAGACATAGAGACAGTTTTAAAGAAAGAGATGACTACATTGGTTTTATCTCTACAGCCGCACATGAATTCATCCACACGTGGAATGTCAAAAACTATCGTCCAGCAGGCATGGTTCCTTATGATTACGTAGCACCAAATTACACGGATTTGTTGTGGCTAGCAGAAGGCTCAACCAGCTACTTTGAGGATTATTTGCTGCTAAGTGCAGGGATCACCACCAATGACGAATATCTTAAAATGCTGACTAAGCGTGTTAATCGTCATTTGAAAACTCCTGGTCGTCATGTTCAGTCGGTTGCTGCAACGAGCTTTGATAAATGGATCAATCAAGGTGGCGATCATGGGATAAATTACAGCACCAATATCTATTCAGAAGGTGCGTTGGTGTCCATGGCACTTGATATCGACTTACTCGAAAAATCAAACGGAAAAATTAGCTACCGTGACGTTCATAAAGCACTTTACCAACAGCATAAATTGCCAAATAGCTTCACCAGTGAAGATGTTAAAAACATCCTAAAAGCGCTTACCGGTCAAGACTACAATACTTGGTGGAATGAATATGTTGACACACCAGCGAACATAGACTTTGACAAGTTATTCGACAAAGTAGGACTTGTTTATGATTATCCTAAGTCAGCAAAAGTGATTGCAGGCTTAGATGGTATGGCAAGACAAAAGGGTGAATTACTGGAGCTGACCCATGTAGCTCGAGATGGAAATGCATGGCAAGCGGGGCTAACAGCAGGCGACCTTATCGTTGCATTTGATAAACACCATGTTCGTAAAGATTTAAAAGCGAGCTTAGAAAACTTCGAGCCAAGTCAAACAATCACGGTAGATTTTATCCGTCGTGATATGTTGATGAATACGAAAATCAAGCTTGACCGCGACCATGATAAGCCTAAAAAGATAACATTTACGCCTAACCCATCAAACGAGCAAGCGTTACTTTATAAAGCGTGGATGGGGGTTTCTCACCCAAATGAAATAAAATAATGGCAATCAAAAAGGGCTGATGATTATCAGCCCTTTTATAGTCCACAGCCCTAAGCTAAAAAGCAATTAGCTAAACTTAGGGCAACTTAACCTACATAATACGAGAGAAGAAACGTGAACGGTTTTTAGAGCGACTTCTACGCATAGAAGAGCGGATCTGAGAGCGCGTGCCCGCGAGCCAGCTTTCACGATCTACCTTAGCGTTATCACCACGTCTTGCTTCTTCAGTTGCTCTAAAGCCACAGAATTCTCTGTATGCTTTTAAGTCTAGCGACAGTTCTTGTAACACAAGTTCAATCATAATCGCATCATCGACATAGCCTAATACTGGGATATGATCTGGAACGATATCTTCTGGTTCACTGAAATAAGCAAGAGAAGCCATGATTTCACGCTTTTCATCTTCTGGCATTTGCCATTCTTCGTCTAACACTGCGTCAATTAGCGTTTGTAACGAAATCAGACGAGTGCTAACAAATTCAGGAAGGTTGGATTTTTCCATCGTTGCCACTAAATTACGCGCTTTAGCTATAATTTCGGCATCACTCACATCGCCACTTTTCTCAATAGCAGCTTTCATCATTCCACGGAAGTGTTCAAGATCTGAATCAGAGAGTTCAAAGTTGATTTCTATAGACACGTCTGTGCTCCCTCAACGTTGTTATTATTAATGGTTTAAGCAAAAAGTTAAACTTATTGCAATAATCTTAGATACTAGCACATCTTTTTCAGAAGTCTTCCCATAAATTACACTTTTAACACGAATTTTTCTCTATTACGTACAACCATCGAATCCATTGTTCAAAAGGCGTACAGCGGTTTTAGTTCTTTATAACTGGAAGTGTTGCTGATAGCGTTTGAGAACCAGTCCGCGATAAAATTTGTTTTTTATAAACTTATTTATCTGTAGTAATTGCTTACGCCAAAAATAGCGCTTTACGCCAGTAGCACTCGACGTTCTGTCTATGGTACTCGCAAACTTTTCACCATGACTAACAGGACAAGGACTTATTACAAAAACACTGAGCTGTTTTTCCCAAAAATGTTGATAATCAATATCAATCGGTCTGCCGAAAGGAATTGATTTGGATAATATTTTCTTTGCCCCTTTGAGACTAACAAGCTGGGCAACGGTTCCGGCGGGTACTTTATTTTGCATAAATAACGATAACGATTTATTTAGCGGAAAGCTTGCAATCGGAGTGCGTTTGTTCTTTTGAGATTGAAATAGCTTGATCATATCCCATTCAAATGGCAATGAAGCGATCAGTTGGTCAATCTGTGCTAAGTCGTCGTAGAGCTGAAAATCATCTTCAAAAATAAAAGCATAGGGCAGTTCTAACTCAACAATTTTTTCAAGTGCTTTGATATGACTTAGATAACAACCTATTTCACCCAAGGTTAAAGGGCGAAAATATTGCTTAGCGTTTTTTAACTTACAATAGCTCGTATCTAAAACGTCTGCGCTCAGCTCTGCGCCTTTTACAGCGCTTATCCTTTCAAAGGGTAGAGAGAACTTATCAAACTGGAAAGTAGACTCCTTGAGTCTATCAGTGCAAGAATCTAAATTGATGAGAAAAATATTCGGTTTGGTCACGATAACTCTTAAATCCGCTAACTAATTACATTATGAGTGTGCGACTTTTGTATGACAATGAAATGACCAAATTCTGACATGAGAGTAGGGTATCAACCCTACTCTAAAGGAAATTATTACCAATCACTCGCAGCTGAGCAGTAACTCACTGCAGTTTGACGGTCTTCCGTTCTGTTATCATGGCGACTTGACATGCCGATGATTGCACCATTACCACCTAATGTCCAAGGTTGGTCGTAGCCTGTGTATTGTGTTGTAATACATGATTCAGCGAATAGTGCAGCGCCTGCGCTAGAGGTTGCCATAGATGCGCAATTAAAGTTAAACAAGCGGTCTTCTGTACCATTATCGTGACGACTTGACATTCCGACAAAGAATTGACCATTAGGACAAACAAAGTTAAACGCTTGATCGTATGAATTTACGTAACCGCTCCACTTAGTCGTTTTACGATAAATGCGACTACCACTATCCGTTGTAAATTTTGCACAGACTAAGCTAAAACGTCTGTCTTCTTGCTTATCTTGGTGGTAGCTTGAAATTGACTTAATAAACATATTACTTGGACAAATGTAAGTAAATGCTTGGTCAAAATCATTTAAATACCCCGTATTGAGTTCACTATAAACACGTAAGTTACCACCAGCTAGCGTTGAAAAATCACTGGCAATTTCAGTGCTCTCAGTTTTCGCTAATTTAGTCTCAGTAACGTCATAACCTGAAACATCGTTATTAGTTTCTATTAGCGCAATTATCTCATCTAAATTCTTAGCTTGAGAAGCGGGGATCTCATATACACTGCCATTTACTGTATACTCGAATGGCTTAGCTTGTTCATTAGCAGAAGCAGGAGTGCAAAGCATAGCAACAGAGAAGGATAGAGCTGAAAGCTTTATTAATGTGTTCATCTTAATTCCTTTAAAAATAGTAGTTAATTTAGCGCCAACAACAAAAATAGCATCTGAATTAAACGCTACCTTTTCCTAATAAACAAGCTCTTTTATTAACACAAAAAACCAAAGAAATGCATAATCAGCATCAATTAAATACAGACTGTTGCAGATCCCAACTCCGCTCAAAATACATATAGCTTATTTTTTCTAAATTTGTATCGCGTTACATCACAATTACTATTCACTATTTTTATATAAAAGACGCCACACGAAGCGACATTAGAATCGAGTAAAGCAACAATGAAAAATTTATTAACGCTTAAACAGATAAAGTCAAGGGGATTGCAAACGAAGAATGCTAGGGTGGGATAGGGCAGAAGAAGCACAACACTTCTCCGTATTTTGCATTTATTTTTCAGTCACATTAAACGAAACTATCCATGGCGAGACTTTATCGAGGCCTTTGCCCAGTTCAATTGCAATTTTGCTAGTAGAGCTCGGCGAAGTAATGTCCGTACGCATTAGCTGGCCACTCTTTTGGCTATCACCAGCCCAAGAGTGATCTAAACATTGCCTTACTACACTCTGTGCATAGTTATGGATTTTTACTGCGTTTTCGTACTCTTTGAACTGCTCAGAACAGGTATATTTTGATTTTCCACTAGCGCTTTCTATAATTTGGCATTTATTGCCAACTAAATGTGCCTTAGCCTGCCAAGAGTTAATTAACTTTGCGCCGACTTCAGCACCTTTAAGCGCTGAAAACCCTGTGGATGATGCACTTAGAAGCGTATTAAGTTTCTCGCAATTAGACATATCATCGAGCTTTTCTTGTTGCTCTGGGGTTAATGTTGAACATCCGGCAGCTGTCAATCCTGCCAGCATTAGACCAAGTAATCTTGTTTTCATAAACCGTTCCATACTGTTCGTAGTAGCACCATTAAAGTTAGACTAATATTTTGCCACTACATAGTTGTAAGACTATGAGAAGTTTACCTTATTTATATGAACAGGAGTTGATCTAATTACAGGTTTATCCCAATTTTACTAAGCTGGCTTGTTTCGGCACGATGTCTGGAACAAGCCAACGAAGGGATAGACGAAATGATTACTTACCCAACGCGCAAATTACTTATGCCTATCTTTGAGCGTACTGACCACCTCACTGAGTGTAAGGCCCTGCCTCTGAAGTAAGACAATGAGGTGATACAGTAAGTCTGCGGACTCATTGAGCAACTCTTCGTTGTCGTTTTTCATCGCCGCGAGCGCCACTTCAACCCCTTCTTCTCCGACCTTTTGACAACTACGGCTTAAGTCTTTAGCAAATAAAGAGGCGGTATAGCTGCTTTCAGGTGATGCATTTTTCCTCTGGGCAATCACTCGCTCAAGCTTTCCTAAAAATGCAAGCTCTGGCATGGTTTCCGCAAAGCAGCTTTCGGTTCCAAGGTGGCAAGTTGGACCTTGTGGCTTTGCGTAAATCAGCAGGCTGTCTTTATCACAATCGGTATGCACTTCCACCAAGGTCAATACATTGTTTGAGGTTTCACCTTTGGTCCAAAGGCGCGATTTTGAACGCGAATAAAAAGTAACGAGTTGCTTTTCTAATGTCACTTCAAGGGCTTCTCTGTTCATAAAGCCTTGCATCAATACTACCCCGGTTAACACATCTTGTACGATAGCGGGAATGAGTGCTGATTTATCAAAATCTACTTTTGCTATGTTTTGTTTATTAATAATCATTGTCGTGCCGCCACATCATTATTTATTAAGAACTGTTTGAGCTTTGGAATGTCAATCACACCTTTATGGAACACACTTGCAGCCAAAGCACCATCGACATTAGTTTGTTTAAATACATCAACAAAGTCTTGCATACTACCCGCGCCGCCAGAAGCGATAAGTGGCACTTTACACAGCGCCCTAATCGCGCTGAGCTGCGCTATATCATAGCCATTACGCACGCCATCTTGATTCATACAATTAAGTACAATCTCTCCAGCGCCAAGGTCTTGAACTCGTTTGACCCATTCGTGCGTTTTGTATCGAGTACGACTTGCCGCATTCGGATCGCCAGTTAACTGGTATACTAAATATTCCTGAGTTTGCTTATCATAGAAGCTGTCTACGCCGACAACCACACATTGCTTACCAAATTCGTCATGTAACTCTTTAATGAGTTCAGGCCTTGCAATGGCAGGGCTGTTAATCGAGATCTTATCTGCGCCTTGCTCAAGCACTCGTGCCGCATCAGCCACTGATTTAATCCCACCAGCTACACAAAATGGTATATCGATATGTCTGGCAATTTCAGCTACCCAATTCACATCGAGTAAACGCTTTTCTACGCTGGCACTGATCTCATAAAACACCAGTTCATCAGCACCTGCCTCACTATAACGCTGGGCGAGGTCAAGAATATCACCGACGACTTCATGGCCTTGGAATTTAACACCTTTGACCACCTGACCGTCTTTTACGTCTAAACAAGGAATTATGCGTTTTGATAACATGCTAAAGCCTCCTCAACGCTAAATACACCTTCAAGTAGCGACTTGCCAAGTATCACTCCACCTACTTGTTGCTTTGCAAGCCGTGCAATATCGTCAAGAGAGCTCACGCCCCCTGATGCTTGTACTTTAATTGCACCGTTATGTTTGGTTATGTCTTCGTATAAGGAAAACGATGGACCTGTCATCGTGCCATCCTTACTGATATCCGTACATAAGAAATCACTCACACCTTGCTCAACATAAAAATCTAACAGCTCGAATAGATCGCTTTTCGCATCATTTAGCCAGCCGTGAGTGGCAGGAGACCAGCCGCTTTCGGTTTTGTTCACATCAAGTGCAATCACGAATTTGTCGGCGCCACATGCTTTAATCCACGCAGCAACTTCTTGCTGTTTATCTACCGCCATTGAGCCAATCACCACTTGGGCAGCTCCGGCATCTAACCATTGCTTTACGTCGTCTATACTGCGAATACCTCCGCCTACCTGAAAGGGAACAGATAAAGCCTTAGTCGCCGCTTGGATAGTGCGCCACTGCTTTTTGCTCGGGTCACGAGCCCCTTCTAAATCCACCAAATGTAGCTTGGTTGCGCCTGCATTTTGGTATTCAAGTAAACGCTCAGCTAAATTAAATGGGTAAAACTGTGCGGTTTCGTACTTGCCTTGATACAAACGAACAATATTGTTCTCTAATACATCTAAAGCGGGAATAATCATTGTTCGTCCTTTTATAGCTGCCAATTAATAAAGTTTTGTAAAAGCTGCGCACCAACCTTGCCGCTGCGCTCAGGGTGAAATTGCATGCCGGCATAATTGTCGTTTGCGACAATCGCAGAGAACGCTTGACCGTACTCACCCGAAACCAGTGTCGATTGATTGATGGTATGCGCAAAACTGTGTACAAAGTACACTTGGTCTTGTTCACTGAGTCCTGTAGTGAGCGCATGAGGCTTCACCACACGGAGATTATTCCAGCCCATATGCGGTGTAGTTAACTCATTAGTCTCTAATAATTCAACCTTACCCGGAATGCGACCTAAGCACGGAATATCCCCTTCTTCAGTCGATTGACAAAGCAGCTGCATCCCTAAACAAATCCCCATCAAAGGCCGTTGATAGTCAGCTACTGCGTCTGCCCAGCCTTGCTCATTTAACCGCTTCATTGCCACATTAGCGTGGCCGACGCCGGGTAAAATGGCTCGCTCAAAGCGGGCTAGCTTCTCCGGTGCAGTGATCACTTCAGGCGTGACACCAAGGCGCTCAAATGCAAAACGCACTGAGTTAATATTGGCACAACCAGTATTAATAATTGCAATCATAAACACCCCTTAGAACTTGCCATTTGCTGTGACGCGTCTGTTGCAATTGCCATACGAATAGCACGAGAAAATGCTTTGAATAAACCCTCAACTTGGTGGTGAGCATTACCTTCGCTTACGCTCAAAATTAAACTCACTGCCGCATTATCCGCGAAGGATTTAAAGAAATGCTCAACCATTTGTACATCCAAGTCGCCCACTTTATCTCTTGTAAAGTCAGCGTTAAGTACAAAAGACGCGCGTCCAGATAAATCCAACTGACATTCTGCTTTACATTCGTCCATAGGCAGCGCAAAGCCATAACGTGCGATTTGTGATTTTGTACCAAGCGCAGTCTTAAAAGCCTGACCAAGTGCAATACCGATGTCTTCTACGAGGTGGTGCTCGTCTATATGTAAGTCACCTTTCGCCTGAATATTCAGGCCAAGGTTAGCGTGAGTTCTGATCTGATCTAGCATGTGGTCGAAAAAACCAAGCCCTGTTGAAATCTCTCCATTGGCTTGTTGATCCAGATTTATCGCTACCGAAATCTGCGTTTCTTTGGTATTTCTGGCAATTTGTGCACTTCGATTTAAGGTGGTTAACTGCGTCACAATAGCAGGCCAGTTATCTTTGTAGAGAATACCTTCAATGCAAAGGTTTTCTGCAAGCTGAATATCGGTTTGCCTATCGCCAATAACAAATGATTTGCTAAGGTTCACTTTACCAGAGCGCATTAATTCAGTGAGTAATCCTGTTTTAGGTTTGCGACATTGGCAGTTGTCTTCGTCAAAGTGAGGACAGATCAGTACTTCTTCAAAACGGATCCCTTGGCTTGTTAAGATTTGCATCATTTTATCTTGAGGCGCATCAAAATCAGCTTTAGGGAAGCTATCTGTACCGAGACCATCTTGATTAGATACCATCACTAGCTTGTAACCAAACGACTGCAGTTGTAATAACGCTGGGATCACATTGGGTAATAGTGCCAATTTCTCTAGACTATCCACTTGCTTATCGGTTATTGGCTCTTCGATAATAGTGCCATCGCGGTCGATGAATAAATAGGGGGCGCTCATGATACTTCCTCAGTCACTTGGCATTGTTTCAGCCAGTTTTCTACTTGTTTTAATTCCTGCTCGTTGCCGATAGAGATCCGCAACCAGTTGTCCTCGCCAAACAGCACAAATGGCCGCATGATTAACCCCTGGCGCATCGCTTGCTCCACAAACTGTTTGTCGGTTAGCTGTAAAGTAACAAAGTTGCCTTCGCCGCATAACATTGCGCTTACGAACTCGCTGTCTTGTAGCCATTGTATAAGCTTCTTTTTTGCTAGGTTCAAAATAGAGACTTGCCGGCGCATCTGCGTTATCGCATCTGACGTTAACGCTGTTGCTGCTATTTGTGCCACGACTGTAGAAACAGGGTAGGGCGCAATCACTTTTCTCACCGGTGCCAATAGCGCTTCACTCGCTAACATAAAGCCAACGCGCAGTCCTGCCAGTGCAAACGCTTTAGATAGCGTACGCAGCACAACAACGTTTGAGAACTCTTTGATAAGCTCGACACAGGTTTGTTCTTCACAGAACTCAATATAAGCTTCATCAACGACCACGATTGCACGGCCTTTAAGCTTATCAGCAAGTGCAGCGACTTTGCTGGCAGGTTGTATTGCGCCAGTTGGGTTATTTGGATTACAAACGAAGACAAGTTTAGCGTCGCCAATTGCAGCGGCTAGTGTATCCACATCGTCATCGGCAAGCTGATCTTGGCTTAATTCATTAATGGCGATGTTGTGGGTGTCTGCCGTAACTTTGTACATACCATAAGTAGGGGTAAAGATTGCAATACTATCTTTGGCCGGTTCACAATATGTGCGTACTAATAACTCAATGCCTTCATCGGCACCACGTGTCATCAGTACATTTGTTTGCTCGACCTTAGCGTAGCCTGCATAGGCATCAATTACCGCTTGTGGCTGCGGATCGGGGTAACGGTTTAAGTTATCAAAGCGCATTTCAAGCACACGCGCGTATGGACTTTCATTGGCATTGAGCCACGTGGTGCCTGTTAGCTTTGCACTTTTCGCAGAACTGTAGGCCTTAAGCTTTTCAATGTTATTTGGTAGCGCAATATTAGTCATTATTATTCTCCAGCCTCACTTTCACGGCGTTCGCGTGTGCATCTAGGCCCTCAGCTTGTGCCAAAGGTAAAATGGCAGAGCGCAAACCACTCAGGCCTTCTTTTGTGATGGTTTGTACTGTGTAAGCCTTATAGAAATCCATCAGATTTAAACTTGAGTAGGTTTTTGAATAACCATAGGTTGGCAATACATGGTTGGTGCCAGACGCATAATCACCCGCTGATTCTGGCGTATAGTCACCAACAAACACTGAGCCTGCGTTTTTTACTAGCGGCAGGAAACGCTCTGCATCTCTTATCTGTAAGATTAGGTGTTCTGGCCCATACTCTGCTGAGATCTCAAATGCTTGCTCTATGCTCTCAACTAAAATCAGCGTGCTGTTTTTAAGCGCAGCTCTGGCAATATCAGCGCGACTAAGCTTGCTTAGTTGACGCTCAATTGCAGCTTCAGTTTCTTCGATAAGTTGACTGTCAGACGCCAATAATATGACTTGCGAGTCTTCCCCATGCTCCGCTTGAGAAAGTAGATCGGCGGCGATAAATTCTGGGTTAGCGCCCTTATCTGCAATCACTAACACCTCAGAAGGGCCTGCCGGCATATCAATCGCAAGTCCCGGCACTGACTGAGAAAGCAGCTGTTTTGCCATTGTGACAAAGCTATTGCCTGGACCAAAAATTTTGTTCACTTTTGGTACGCTGTTAGTACCTAGCGCCATGGCAGCGATTGCACCTGCACCACCACATTCAATCACATCCGTAACGCCACACAGTTTAGCCGCATACAAAATCGCAGGATGTATTTGGCTATCGCCTTTAACCGGCGTCGCCAACACGATTGTTTTTGCACCACTTAGCTGCGCACACACGCCTTGCATCAAGACAGAAGAAGGCAGTGGCGCGCTGCCACCTGGCACATATAAACCCACGGCTTCTATCGCTTGATATCTGAGCTCGCAGGTCACACCTGGCTGAGTCTCAATTTTCTTGCTTTGTGGTAACTGCAACTGGTGAAACTTCTTAATGTTGCTATACGCTTGGTCAATAGCACTTTTAAGTTCAGGTGTTAACGCAAATTCGCTTTCAATAAGCTCTGTTCCCGTTACCCGTATTCTTGGATTAATACGTGCGTCGAACTGCTCGGCATAACCAAGTAATGCGTTGTCGCCGTTGCGAGCGACGTTATCAATTATCTTTTCAACTGCTGCTTTTACCTTATCGCCCACTTTGACCGCAGGACGGCTCAAGCATTCGCGACGTTGCTCGCTGGTGGCTTGCTGCCAATCAAACATGCTGTTACTCCATCATCTTTTCAATTGGCATGACGAGAATAGAGTTAGCACCGAGCGCCTTTAACTCTTCCATTGTCTCCCAAAATAGGGTTTCAGAGCTGACCATGTGAAGTGCAACATATTCATCGCTTCCAGCAAGTGCAAGTAAAGTTGGTTGACCTGTGCCTGGAAGTAATGCACATACTTCATCTAGCTTATTCTTTGGTGCATGCATCATGATGTACTTGCTTTCTTTTGCTTGTTTCACCCCTTTAAGGCGTGGCATTAGCTTATCGATAAGCGCAAGCTTACTTTGGTCAGTCAATGTTGCATTTTGAATGAGGCAAGCGTTAGATTCTAAGATGGTATCGCCTTGCATAAGGCCATTAGCCTCAAGCGTGGCACCGGTTGATACTAAGTCACAAATGGCGTCAGCAAGGCCTGCTCGAGGTGCTACTTCTACCGAGCCCGTTAACATGACCACGCTAGCATCGATGTTCTCACGTTTTAGATATTGCTTTAAAATCTCAGGGTAGGTGGTTGCGATGCGTTTGCCGTTAAACCACGCCTTTTCCTGTTGACCTAGCTCTTGTGGCCACGCCAGCGCTAAACGGCAAAAGCCAAAGTCCAGTTTTGAAAGTTTAGTGACTTCAGCAAACTGCTCGTTGCGAACACGCTCAGCTTGCGCTTCTTCTAACACGTTTTCGCCTACAATGCCCAAATCACAAACGCCGTCCATTACAAGGCCAGGAATATCGTCATCACGTACTCTAAGTACATCAATAGGCATGTTAGTAGAGTGGGCGATTAAACGCTGTTCACGTAGGTTTAGTTTTACACCAAGTTGTTTGAGTAGGGCTTGACAATCCTTTGAAAGACGGCCTGATTTTTGGATTGCGATTCTTAAACGGTTGCTGTTGCTCATTATTTATTTCCTAATTCTTTAAACGAAAAACCCCGAGGCGGAACCTCGGGGCGAAATAAACTTTGACTATACTTTTTGCTTCGCCGGAGGTTCCTTTAAGGAATAACCCACCAGCGAAATACCTGACAGGTTATCCCGTATGATGATGGTGATGATGAATTGCTGTCAGTGTCATTAGCATGATGTTACCTTTGTAATATATCTGCTGTTCAAAAAGTTCATTTATAGATAAACACATTATTGTTCTATTTGGCAATCATTTTTTAACGCAAATTAAAGAATAGCTTATAACAGCCGATAATAAGTAAGATCAACAATAGGTTAGTGGAGAAATATATGGATGCGTTTAAACCGTTTTTAGGCCCAATCGTACGGCTAGATGTAACTCATAAGTCTGCATTTCATGTAGCTGGTGTGCAGCACTATAAGATTGAAAAAGTTAAGAAAGATCTAAAAACCGAGATCGAACTTAAACGCCAAGCTGCTGAGCATGAAAAAATTAAAGAAAGCGAAGATGAAGAGGATGAGGAGGAAAAATCTCACGAAGAACATAAAGGTGAGAATCTAGATACATGGGCGTGATCGTAAAATGTTTTGTTGCGTCTGTTAGTTTAAACTCACTTCACCTCGGTACCAATACATTTCCAGAACTGGTAAAGATATTTTTCGTCTTCGCAATACTTAGACCAGAAAAACTGCCGCCTTTCAAAAAGTTAGTAACCGCTACCCCCAACCATATTAAAAAATAAGATATTTTGTTTATAAAGGTGTAATGTCATGTAATTCAAATCTAGCATTTTCACGCCTATGTTTATAAACGAAATGGTGGCTAAGATAAAAATTCTAGCCGGTAAATCCATTTTGACTTAAATGAAAGAAAGTGATTCGATGATATGGTGAATGTGCAGGACGCCACAAGAGAGGGATCACTAATTTCTTGTAAATTTCATCCGATAGGAGAGGAATGTCATGTCAACATTAGAAGCATCTTCAGAAAGCATTAATGTGCTCATTGTTATTGATACAGAGTACGTGAAAGCGCATTATCCCCACCCAAGCCAAGACCAAAATAATCCCACACCTATAGATCATAACAGTGAGTTTATGATTGCTTCAGATCCCAGAGGCATTGTTAGTGGACAAGGTACTGCGGTACTAAACTTTAGAGCAAACGCTGGGGACAATGTTTCCTTTAGTGGCACGTCGATTTACGGCAACGCCGATGATGCAGTGATTATCTACGGGATCAAACAATTTGGTGGTACTCAGGTATTTAACACGTTTGTAACTAACAGCGTAAATCGCACTGAAGCAGCAGTTCCAAATGTTAATTCCGGCAACAATAATGGTTTACCAGCGGCGCATGTAAGCACAAACTTTATGACGCTGGATTCTAAGGTGCGAAACTCAGGCACTGAAAACTTTCAAGTTCAGTTTGCGTTATATACGCTTAGTTCAGATGGTCAAAGCCAGTCGCTTTTAGGATATTATCAATGGGATCCAACCATCACTGTTAGCTGAACAAAGTAACTGTTGACCAAAAGCGATTTCTTTTTGACATATTTAAGCCGTGTAGCTAACTAACCTGAGGTTTGGATAAGGAATGTTCCAACTCATTGTTGCTAAAGCACAACTTAGTTTTCTCCTTATCTAGCCAGAGAGTTTTAGGGAAAACAGTTAACTAGCACGGCTTTTCTCTCAATCTTTATGCTCAACAAATTTCACTAGGGCCAGTAGCCACCACGTCAAGCCAAAGCTAATTTAACCTGACCGTTCACCATTTTACACTGGAGAAATAACATGCCGTATAAATCAGTAAAGAACCTTATAGCTTGATTCGTTGTAGGTCTGCCTGTGCTCGCGTTAGCTCCTGTGTTTTCCTGATAGTATAGCTGTTTTAGCATTTTATTTAAGCACTGCGCTTCTCCTCATTTGCTTGTTTACCATTTCTTCAGCTAATCACCGCAACTTTTAATTGAAGGCAATCATTGTTGGTGTCGGTACGCTGGTTTTGAATGATTACTTGCGATTTGGTGCTTAGCCACATACAATTTCGCGACCTGTCTGTTTGTAAACTACATTACTTTGGCTGTATCTACGACTTTCTCTTCTACGGGGCCTTTAGCCCAGCATTTCCTGGGCTATCAACCAAGACAGCCCCAAATTGATATGGCTATTGCGGTAGAAGAAACCATACAAAATGGTGGACAATGCATCGCCGAAGCTGGAACAGGGACGGGGAAAACGTTTGCCTATCTCATTCCTGCCTTTCAGTCTAAAGGTAAAGTCATCGTCTCAACCGGCTCTAAGGCCTTGCAAGAGCAATTATTCCATCGTGACGTGCCAACCCTAAAAAAGGTGCTTGGCAGTGGGAAAAAAGTCACTTTGCTAAAGGGTAGGGCCAATTACCTTTGCCCTTATCGTTTATCACAGCATTTGAGCCATGTGCCAACCGACGACCCAGATGTTATGCACCAACTTGCCATGGTTGCAAAGTTCGCTTCTGAAACACACAGTGGAGACTTAGCCGACTGTGTGGGTATCGAAGAAGACGCAAAGGTATTACCCTACGTTACCTCAACTGCAGACAACTGTTTAGGGAAAGAGTGCCCAGACTACGAAGACTGTTATATCCGAAAGGCAAGATTAAAGGCAGTCGATGCCGATGTTGTGGTGATCAACCATCATTTATTTTTTGCCGATATGGCCGTAAAAGATTTAGGCTTTGCGGAGCTAATGCCAACCGCGGATAGCTATATCTTCGATGAAGCACATCAATTACCAGAAATAGCCAGTGACTACTTTGGTGAGACTATCAGCACTAAAGCTTTGCAGGCGCTTATTAACGATTTAAGGGTGATCTACCGTTCTGATATTCCAGATATGTTGCAACTTGGCAAAACACTCAATAAATTGGAAACCAGTGTCGCCGATTTGCGTTTGGTATTTGGTGGCGATGGTGCCCGTGGTGATTGGCGTGAGGCGCTGGCGAATAAACCAATTTGCGATGCCATGCATCGAGTGATAGCTAACTTAGACTTTCTCTATAAAGTGCTCAAACTTTGTCTGGATAGAAGTGAAAAAATAGAACACCCATTTGAAAAGGTCATGACCTTTAAAAATCAGTTTGAACGTGCCTTTGATACCAGTCAAACTGGATTTAGTTACTGGTTCGAAACCACAAGGCGCTTTTTATCTATTCATATCACGCCGCTTGATGTATCAAGTAAGTTTGCACAAATTGTCAAAACCACTGAGGCAAGCTTTGTATTTACCTCCGCTACCTTATCCGTTGATAATTCCCTTGAGCACTTTAGTCGTAGCTTAGGACTCAAACCGACCTCACAATTTATTGTTGATAGCCCATTTAACTATAAGCAGCAAGCCTTGCTTTGCCTGCCACGCTATTTGCCAGAAAGCCGTGACGACTTAATGCCACATGCGCTGGTAAAGCTTGCAAAACAGGTGATTGAAGCTGCAAAAGGGCGTACATTTTTACTCTTTACCAGTTATCGCGCGATGCATTTAGTCTATGAAGGGCTGAATACGGCACTGCAATATCCCATTTTTATGCAGGGTCAAGCATCGAAACGGATAATTTTAGAGCAATTTATTCGGCACGGTAACGCCGTACTACTTGGTACGGCCTCCTTTTGGGAGGGGGTGGATGTGAGAGGTGACACGTTGAGTTGTGTTGTCATTGATAAACTACCATTTGCTTCACCAGATGACCCTTTGTTGCAAGCGCGCATGCGAGACGCTGAAATGCGTGGATTAGAACCCTTTGATGCAATACAACTCCCCCAAGCTGTTATCGCGTTGAAACAAGGGGTTGGACGGCTAATTCGTGATGCTAACGATAAAGGTGTACTGATTATTTGCGATAATCGCTTAGTTACGAGAAAATACGGCCAGACGTTTTTAAGTAGTTTGCCCGATATGTCTCGCACGAGAGACTTAAACAAGGCAATCCGATTTTTAGAGAATATTGATAAAAATGAAAAATAACCTGTTGGCCATAGACGCCTCCACCGAAGCACTCAGTATTGCATTGCACTATGAAGGCAAGTTTATTCGCCACTTCGAGGTTTGCCCACAGCAGCATAGCCAAAAGATACTTCCCTTAGTTGAACGTATTTTACGCGAAGCCGATATCACGCTTAGTGAACTTGATGGCATTGTGTTTGGACGTGGGCCGGGCAGTTTTACTGGGGTTAGAATAAGTACAGCGGTTGCGCAAGGCTTAGCTTATTCTTCAGGTCTTAAGTTGGTTGGCGTTTCAACTTTGCAGGCGATGGCGCAACAGGCATACATGGAAGCAGGCAAGTCCAGCGTAGTGTCGGCAATAGATGCACGTATGGGTGAGATCTACTTATGCCAATACAACGGCGAAACTCGTGGTGTTATTCAACCAAGCACCGAAGAAACAGTTATTAAACCTGAAAATATCGACTTTACATCAACTGGCGCGGCCGGTGTTGGTACAGGATGGCAAGCGTTCTCAGAGCTTGCCACACAGCTTGAATGCGAAATCTTTGACAATATCACGTTACCGGATGCTTATTACATGCTGTTTATAGCCGACGATAGTTTCACACAAGGCTTATCTGTGGATGCAGCTGACGCCCAGCCGCAATATGTAAGGGATACTGTGACGTGGAAAAAGTTGCCAGGTCGAGAATAAAGGCGTATTTTTATACAAGCATATTGTATTTATTGAGCTAGAACGTGAAACTAAATTCAATCATTCAACAAGCAGGTACATACCAAGTAAAGCCACAGCCTAAAAAGGCGGTGAGCCCTGCTATTGAAGAAATGAGCACGGCTAAGCTTAATACTGCTCAGATCAAAACCAGTGAAAAGGGCATTGCGTTGGTGGAGCAGTTCCAATCGCAGCAACGTTCGACTATCTACGACCGCCCTAACTTTCGTACTGGACAAGCAATTAGTGAATACAAAGCAATTGCAACGGAAGCAAGACGAGATGAGATCAAAGGTATGATTGGCGTTTCTGTTTACGCGTAATACCAATTCGCTTAATTAAGTGGTCTATTTTGAGGCGAGAAAATCTTGTCGATAACACCGCTACCGCGTCCTGCTATCGCTAAGGTACCTGCATCCATGTAGGCAAGACAAAAATTTTGCTATTTAGTTGTTCTAAATGAGAAATTTTTAACGCCGTTAGCGTCAGATTTGCTCCTTCAAATTGAGCAAGTATTAAAGCTAATTGGTATATTATCTCTTTCAAGATTCGATAACAAAGAAGGTCAGCAAATGCTGACCTTCTTTGTTTGAAATAATAGGTGAAGATTTTTACTTTTTAATAAATCCAATCAGTTTATCAGCAATTGCGGTATTGTTTTGCGAGCCGATAAACGCTTCTTTACCTTTACCATGGGCAAACACTTGTACATCGATAGCGGTGTGACCACCCGTTGTCCAACCGGTGAAAGATGCATCACTAATTGCCTCTTTAACGACAACACTAAGCGCCTTCGGACCTTGTGATAGTGCTTCTTTTACTTTTAGCCCAGTCGCACTGTCATACTCAAGACCTGTTAGCTCTTGCCATGTTGCTTTAATGTCTTTTGTCTTTGCAAGTGCTTTTGCTATCTCGCCCGCTGAACCTTTCACTTTAGCTACCACATCACGCTCCCAGCGATACTGACCGTTCGCACCAAGCGTTAATCCACCGGTAGAGTGATCTGCTGTGATCACCAAGATAGTGTCTGGGTTGTTATCAACAAAAGCCTTTGCAAGCTTAATTGACTCTGCAAAGTCGTCCATTTCATGCATAGCACAAGCGATATCATTAGCATGTCCACACCAGTCAATCTGACTACCTTCAATCATTAAGAAGAAGCCTTTATCATTCTGGTTTTCCAATAATGATAATGCCGTTTTAGTCATTTTAGTTAGGCGCTGAGGCTCTTCATCAATTGCGAATGGCAGACCTACTTCTGCGAACAGACCCATCGCAGGAATTTTATTTAGCGTATCAAGCTTAGATAAAGCATCGACGTATTGATAACCTGCGTCTTTAAATTCATTAACTAGGTTTCTATCTTCACGAATGAAGTATTTAGTGCCACCACCAAGCATAAGATCTACAGGTAATTTTCCTGCGATTTTATTGTCTATGTAATCATTAGCAATGTCGTCATAGTTACGACGTGATTCATTATGAGACGCGAAACTTGCAGGTGTTGCGTGGTTGATTTGCGATGTTGCAACAAGCGCGGTTGTTTTACCTTTTCTTTTCGCCACTTCGAGCATCGTTTCCAAATGTTCTTTATGGGTATCTACCGCAATTGCGCCATTATAGCTTTTCGTTCCTGTACTTAAGGCGGTTGCGCCCGCAGCACTGTCTGTTACAACCGTGTCGTCGTCTGGGTAGGTATGCGCCATACCAACCAAAATAGAGTCAAAAACCGTTGGGTCAACCACTTTCGTGGAAGGGTCATCTTTAAAATAACGGTAGCCCGTTGTGTAAGCCGGCCCCATACCGTCGCCAATCATGTAAATAATGTTTTTTGGAGCAGCCAGTGTCGGAGCCGCAAATACTAATCCAACAAATGAGGCCAAAAGGCTAGTTTTGAAATTCATTGTTATTCCCGTGTACTTATCGTGATGAAGGTTTGTGATTCTCTACTATTTGATCAATTTAAACGCATTCGTAATAAAATGGATGTTGGATAAAAATATTTTCAACAAATCAAAGTAGTAAGTTCAAATATGTCACGGTAAGATGATAAATCAATGATGGTACAATGAACACTAAAAGAATTCGTCGATGTCTCTATATGCGATAAAAGAACAAAAAATCGGGCCATTCTCCTACCAACACTGGGGAGAAGGAGAGCAAACCGTTATCTACCTTCACGGTTGGCAAGATAATAGCAACAGTTTTGTACCGTTTGCGCCATTTTGCAATACACAATACACGCATATAGCGCTTGACTTACCAGGTCATGGACATTCAGATTGGAAAAGTGCCGACGCCTTTTATTACTTTATCGACTATGTCTATGACTTAAAGTACTTTTTAGATTTAGCACAAATCAAAACGTGCCATATTGTTGGTCATTCTATGGGGGCGATGATAGCTAACTTGTTTGCAAGCTGCTATCCAACACGCTGTTTATCTTTGGTATTAATCGAGGGAATAGGAATTGTGAGTACCTCAGAGAGTGATACCAAAACCCAGCTCATTAATGCGTTTAATTCCCGAGATAAATTAAAACAATCTGAACCACGGGTTTATCCTGATATAAATACACTTACGCAACTGCGCAGTAAAATCGGTGATGTTTCCGTAGAAATAGCAGCGCTGCTTATGGCAAGAAATACCCTGCCGCACAGTGAAGGCGTGCAACTGGCATTAGACCCTAGGCTAAAGCACCACTCTGGATTTAGGTATTCCATCTCGCAGGCAAAATCCGCGCTCAATGGGATTACCATTCCAACCTTACTGGTGTTAGCGGAACAAGGCTATAACATGATTGTCAGACAATATAGTCAATTTAAAGGCTGTTTCGACTCACTCAAGCTTGAGAAAATACCTGGCGGCCACCATTGCCATATGGAAAACCCGGAAATTTGCTATAAGCTAATTGAAGCACACCAAAACTGCGACAAAACATCGTTCACAACTGAAGGAGCGTAAAGAATAAACTAATCATGGAAAGAAAAGTTCACAAAGAGCGCTAAAGCCTACGTTTCAACAGCATCTAGATTGTAAATCCTCAGATATTGTGGGAATATGGCGTTTTTAGAGTATTTGCTCAATTGTTAAAGTGCCTTACATCGTTTATGGTTTAGGGTGAATATAAAAATAACGAGAACACAGGAGCTAAGAGTGGAAAAAATCTGGCTTAAGCGCTACCCAGAAGGTATGCCTGAAACTATCGACCCAGAGCATTACAACTCATTGCTTGAATTATTTGAAAAAAGTTTTGCAGATTATGCTCAGTATCCAGCCTACACCAATATGGGTAAGACACTGACTTATCAGCAAGTTAATGAAAAGACCAAAGCAGTTGCTAGTTATATACAAAATGAATTGAAACTTGGCCGTGGCGATAAAGTTGCTGTCATGATGCCAAACTTGTTGCAAACCCCAGTTACTATTTTAGGTGTACTACGTGCTGGTTGTACCGTTGTAAACGTCAATCCGCTTTACACCGTGCGCGAATTAGAGCATCAGCTAAATGACTCCGAGTCAAAAGCTATCTTTATTCTTGCAAACTTTGCCCATACACTGGAGCAAGCCTTACCAAAAACCAGTGTGAAGCATGTAGTGCTGACAGAAATTGGTGACATGTTAGGTGGCTTCAAAAAGCATCTGGTGAACTTTGTAGTTAAGCACTTCAAAAAAATGGTGCCTGACTTTAGCCTGCCAAATACCATTCCTTTCAAACAAGTAATTGCAGCAGATCCTGCAAAATACAGTAAACCAGACGTGACGCTAAGTGACCTTGCCTTCTTGCAATACACTGGCGGTACAACTGGCGTATCTAAAGGCGCGATGCTGACTCATGGCAATATGGTAGCAAACCTTGAGCAAGTTTCAGGCTGTTTAGATACAGTATTAGTTAAAGGAAAAGAAGTCGTTATCACGGCACTACCGCTATACCATATCTTTGCATTAACAGCGAATTGTTTGACCTTTATGAAGTACGGTGGTCACAATATCTTGATCACCAACCCGCGTGACATGCCTGCGTTTGTAAAAGAGTTGGCAAAAGTTCCATTTACCGCTATCACCGGTGTAAACACGCTATTTAATGGCCTGTTAAACACGCCAGGGTTTGCCGACCTCGACTTTTCAACCCTGAAAATGTCTTTAGGTGGTGGTATGGCTGTACAACGCCCTGTCGCTGAGCGCTGGCAGAAGGTGACAAAGTCGAAGCTGATGGAAGGTTATGGCCTTACAGAATGTGCGCCGCTAGTTACTATTTGCCCGCATGATCTTGAAGCCTACAACGGGTCTATTGGCTTACCTGCACCAAGCACTGACATTAAAATTGTTGATGACAATGGCAATGAAACACCTAAAGGTGAGCCCGGTGAGCTGTGTGTTAAAGGACCGCAGGTGATGGCTGGTTACTACAACCGTCCAGACGCAACCGCTGAATGTTTAAAAGATGGCTGGTTTGCAACGGGTGATATCGCCACTTATGATGATGACGGTTTCTTCTACATCGTTGATCGTAAAAAAGACATGATCTTAGTGTCTGGCTTTAACGTTTTCCCTAATGAAATCGAAGAAGTCGTTGCTATGCACGAAGGCGTGTTAGAAGTTGCAGCGGTTGGCGTGCCACATGAGGTTAGTGGTGAGCAAGTTAAAGTTTTTATTGTTAAAAAAGACCCATCTTTAACAGAAAAAGATATAATTGCACATTGCCGAGATAATCTAACGAACTATAAAGTACCAAAACTAGTTGAGTTTAGAGATGAACTGCCAAAGACTAACGTTGGTAAAATACTGCGTAGAGCGTTAAAAGAATAACAAATAAAGCCGGCACTAGCCGGCTTTTTTATAACTAGCGTGATATGGCTAGTTATGTAAATTGCATGGGAGTAACAGTGCAGTATCAAGTTATTGAAAGCCAAACAGCACTAGATGAATTTGTCTTGTCTATTTCGAAAGCCAAAGTGCTCGCCGTCGACACCGAGTTCATGCGTCGCCGCACCTTATACCCAGAAATTGCTCTGTTACAGATCTTTGATGGTAACCACCTTGCCCTTATCGATCCACTAGCCGATATGGATTTTAGTAGGCTGTGGACATTGTTTTCCGATACTAGTGTTTTAAAAGTACTTCATTCTCCGTCAGAAGATATCGAAGTATTTCTTAAGTTTGCAGGTTTTATCCCATCACCAATCTTCGATACCCAGTTTGCTTTACAGTTGTTAGGTGAGGGGAGTTGTATTGGTTTTGCTAATATGGTGAAACAACTTAGAGATGTAGACATTGACAAAAGTGAATCCAGAACAGATTGGTTACGCCGCCCTTTAACTCAAAGCCAATTAGATTACGCCGCCTCCGATGTATATCATTTACTGCCATGTTTTGAGACTATTCAAGCGCGAGTTAATGAAAAGCAGCTATTTAACATAGTGCTTCAAGAGAGTGAGTTGCTCGCCCAAAAGAGAAGCTTCCGTCAACCTGATGAAGTACTTTATCTTGATGTCAAAAACGTGTGGCAACTTAAGCCTAGAGATCTTGCTACTCTAAAAGAACTTGCAGCATGGCGCAGAGCGAAGGCAGAGAAAAAGAACTTAGCGCTAAATTTCGTGCTTAAAGAACATAACATGGTCGAAATTGCTAAACGTCGTCCAAGCTCACTGGGCAGTTTACGTAATGTTCTAGGTGTTGAGCCAATGGAAGTTAATCGCTCTGGCAAAGAAATTCTCGCCTGTATAGAAAAAGCAAAAGAAGTAAGTGAACAAGATTGTCCACAACGCGTGAGAAGACTTATCGACTTCAAAGGTTACAAAGCAGCGTGCAAGGATATCAAACAGGTTATCGCCGAAGTCGCCAAAGCTAACGATATTCCTGTTGATGTGTTTGCTTCGAAAAAACAAATCAATCAGGTGATCAGCTGGTCGTGGAAAAAGTCACCGGAAGAAAAGCAATTGCTGATGAAACCCGATCTTGCGTTAGGCTGGAGAGCTGAGCTTGTTGCAGATAAGTTAGACAGTTGGTGGCTGTAGCACTCCTGTCGATTTAAAGGTGAAAGATAAACTGCGAAAGCGATAATAACATCCACCTTCCGAAGAAGGTGGATGTCGCTCAACTAGTCTTTTGGTTGTTCGATACCAAAGTACACGCAATGTAACACAGGTAATACAATCAACGTCAGTATGGTCGCAAAACCAAGACCGAACATAATGGTGACCGCCATGGACTGGAAGAACACGTCAAATAATAGCGGGATCATACCCAGTATGGTTGTGATAGCAGCCATAGACACCGGCCTTACACGACTCACACCAGAATCAAATACCGCTTGGTAAGGGGACTTACCAGAGTCTATTTCGATATTTATTTGATCCATCAGTACAATACCATTTTTAATCAGCATGCCGGATAAACTTAGCAAGCCTAGCAGCGCCATAAAGCTAAATGGTGCTTGTAGTAAAACAAGGCCTGCCGTTACCCCAATAATAGCAAGCGGCACGGTTGACCAGATCACTAATGGCTTTTTCACCGAGTTAAAGAGCAATACAGTGATCATAAACATCGCTAAATAACCGATTGGTAATGAGCCAAAAATGGCTTTCTTCGCTTTGCTTGACGACTCATACTCGCCGCCCCATTGCATCTCGTACCCTTGGGGTAGCTCAATGGCTTCGATATCCGCCTTCACTCTTGCAAATAACTTAGCTGGGGTTTCATCACCTATCACGTCGTGATCAGCCATTACCGTGATGGTACGTTTACGGTCGCGGCGCATGATCAGGCTATCTTCCCAAGTGACACTAAAATCATCCACGATTTGTGAAACTGGTACGTAGACGCTAAGGACAGGGCTGAATATTTGTAAGTCACCAAGATTTTCAACATTGAGCCTCTCTTCCTCAGGAGAGCGCGCAATGATAGGCAACAGTTGTGTACCATCTCGATATAACCCTACCTTGTTACCTGACACCGAAGTCAGTAGCAACTGATCTAAGTCTGATTTACTGATCCCCAATCGACGCGCCTTCAATTCATTAAACTGTGGGCGCACCAACTTGGTTCTTTGTCGCCAGTTGTCACGAATATTAAACGCTTTATCGTCTTGGCTGATAATACCTTTGGCTTTTTCAGCTAGTTGGCGTAACACAACAGGGTCTGGTCCCGAAAACCGAGCCTCGATTTTTGCATCAGTTGAAGGGCCAATTTCCATACGCTTTATTTTGAGACGTCCGTCTAGCTCATTTTCAAGCTCATAATCGCGAAGCTTGGCAATCATGGCCACTACTGCTTCTCGGTCTTTTACACGTACAATTAACTGGCCATAAGCGTCGTATTGTTTTTCAGGCGAATAGGTCAACATAAAACGAGGCGCGCCTTGCCCAATCGTTGCAGTTACTTCATTAACCATCGGATCGGCCAGTAAAAAGGATTCAATTTTCTCAACATTCTGCGCCGTGCTACGTATATCGGCACCTTGATAATGCCAGTAATCCACATAGAACATCGGTGTATTTGAAGCTGGGAAGAAAGACTGCTTAACCGATTTAAAGCCAACAACTGCAGCGACTAATAGCAGTACCATAGAAATAATAGTAATAGCACGATTTTTAAGGCAGAAGGTCAGCATGGATTTATACACGGTGAAGATCACACCTTTATAAGGGTCGTCTTCTTCGCTAGTATCTGATGACTTTTCTTTAGGCCCTTTAAACATCATATTGGCAAAAAATGGCGTCAGTGTAATAGCCGTTACCCAACTTAGCAGTAGTGAAATTAACAACACCCAAAATAGCGAGCCTGCAAACTCACCACTGGCGTCGGAGCTTAAGCCAATCGGTGCGAATGCGGTGATCCCGATAACGGTTGCGCCAAGAAGTGGCCATTTTGTCTGTTCAACAATGTTCACAGCAGCTTTTACTTTAGATTGACCTCGTTTAATATTAATCAAAATGCCTTCAGTCACTACAATGGCATTATCGACTAGCATCCCCAGCGCAATGATCAAAGCACCTAATGAAATACGTTGTAAATCAATGGCGAATATCTTCATAAAGATAAAGGTACCCAGCACGGTAATAAGCAAAATACCGCCGATTAAAATACCACTTTTTACACCCATAAAAATAAGCAAAACGATAATTACAATGGCAACGGCCTCTAAAAGGCTAACGATGAAACCATCAACCGAGGTCTCTACTTCTGTTGGTTGATTGTAAACTGTGTTGATCGTAATACCGTAAGGGCGCTGATATTCTAATTGCTGTAAGTGATGTTCGATTTCTTTACCCACCTCAACAACATTTACACCAGAAGTAAAAGAAACCCCAACCAGCAGTGCACGCTTTTGATCAAAACGTGTAATATGATTCGGCACCTCCGCATATTCGCGTGTTACTTTTGCCACGTCACCCAAATAAATAAGCTCTTTGGCGCCGGGCTTTGAGATAAGTAAACCCTCTAGCTCTGCAACGTCTGTAAACTCACCAGTAGGGTGCAGGCGAATAGACTCGTCTCCAACGCGTATTTTACCCGCATTAGATACCGTATTTTGAGCTTGTAACAACGAGAAAATGTAACTAGGCGCAATGCCAAGTTGTGACAGTTTTTGTGTTGATATTTCGACGATCACTTGTGCTTGCTGCTCACCCGCAACAGTGACTTTACTCACACCTTCTACTAGCACTAATTCGCGCTTTAAAAAGTCAACGTAGTCTTTTAGCTCATCATACGAATAGCCTTCACCGGTGATCGCGTAAAGTTCACCGTAAACATCAGCAAAATCGTCGATAACGCTTGGCGTCATAACACCTGGCGGTAGCTTCGGCGAGAGATCATTTACTTTACGGCGCAGCTCATCCCAGATCTGTTGTAAGTCTTTCTTACGGTACTTACTCTTCATCTCAACAGTGATCTGCGACTTACCGGGAGAAGAAATTGAAGTAACATAATCAACATACGGCAGAGATTGAATCGCATTTTCAATCGGGAAGGTGACTTCCTCTTCCACTTGTTGTGGCGATGCACCAGGATACATGGTCACGACCATGGCTTTTTTTAGTGTGAATTCAGGATCTTCTAGCTGGCCTAAGCCCAAATAGGATACCGCCCCAGCAATAAGCAGGAGCAAGGCAAACATCCAACTGATAACCTTATTCTCAATTGACCACTTGGCTAAACTCATATTACAGACCTCTTTCTTTAGTCCAAGGTCTCACTTTTGCGCCTTCTTGCAAATAATGCACGCCCGCAGCAACAATTTCTTCACCAGGTTCAAGACCCGACATTACCTCAATACCGGTATGATTAAGTTGACCAACGGTGACTTCGCGTTTTGTTACCGTCTGATTATCTCTTTGATATACCCATACGTAACTATTCCCCTCTGTGCCTTGCTTTTTATCTGAGAATACTGCTTGGTTAGGTACGATGATTGCTGTATTTTCACGGTTCGTAATTTTGCTTGGGTCGACGTAAACATGGCCTGTCATACCTGCGAACAAATTAAAGTCCTCAGGGATTGGAAGACTAAATACGACTTTGTAGGTCAAGGTTGCAGGGTCTGCCTGCGTATCCCATTCCTTAATCGTAAGCGGGTAAGACTTACTAGGGTAGCCATCAAAAACAACGGTCGGTTTGTAATCCGAATCTTTATCAACACGTGCAACGATGCGCTCAGGTACTTGAATAACTACATCCATCATATCGCGTGTTTCAAGGCGAAGGATATTTTGCTTTGCTACCACGTTTTCGTAATTTTTGACAAATACCTTGGCAACCGTACCACTAAACGGTGCTCTAAGTTCGCTATATTCGAGGTTTGTTTTAGCAATTTTAAATGCAGACTCCGCAACTTGCTTGTCTGCATTTGCTTTATCAAACTCAGCTTTAGTCGCTATGCCTTTTTCAAATAACGGCTCAATTCTCGATAACTGCGATTTAGCGAGTTCAAATTGGGCTTTACGTTGTTCATATTGCAGATTGAAATCTTCAGGATCAAGCTTGGCTAGCAATTGCCCCTTTTGTACGTCTTGGCCTGCGAGAACTGGAAACTCGATAAGTTCACCATTCACACGAAAGGCAAGATAGGAGCCTTGATTTGCCACCACTTCAGCAGGGAAACTACGAAGCGTGCTGCTATTGGGGTCCGAAACCGTGTGAATTTTAACTGGTCGGTTAGGGGCTTCTGTTGGGGCTTGTTCTGCTTGCTCTTGGCAACCCACTAATAAGGTAGCCAGCACAATTCCAGAAAACACTCTTAACATTTTGTTCTCCATGACAACGTCAATTTTAATGCGTGCAGAATAATGGAATTACATATAAAATAAAAATTATAAAACATTCTATACTGCATAAGATTTATTTATGAAGATTTCGGACTTAGCAGCGTTTTGCACCGTTGTTGAAGCGCCTAGCCTTACCGAAGCGGCAAATAAGCTTCATAAGACACAGCCTGCGGTCTCTCAATCAATTAAAAGATTAGAACAATCTTTGGGATTTGCCCTTTTTGAGCGTGAGAAATATCGCAATGTGTTAACAGAGCAAGGTCGTCGGTTTTATTTTGAAGCCGAAAAATTACTTAATCATCATAGAGATTTGTCATTACTCGCGACTGAATTCGCGGCGGGTAATGAACCAAGCTTTAACATCTGTTACGAACCGATTGTATATCAAAACCAGATTGATCAAGTATTAGGCAATGCCTTCATTAAGTTTCCCGCAACTGAAATGAACATCTCAAGTGGTAAACGTTTTTTTGCGCTTGAGCAAGTCACACAGGGGATTGCAAACCTTGGCATTGGCCCTTGGTTTGACCTTTTTCATTCAACTGGCGATTTAGAATCAATGCCGATTGGACACGTAAAATTAGGCTTAGTCTCATTAACAGGCTATATGCCACCAGAGCTGAGTTTTTCGGAGCTTGCGCAATACCCATCTCTTGCAATGAAAGAAAGTAAATTCAAGTTTGATAGTGAGCGCTTGGCATACAGAAATAGTAACAATGTCATGAAACTCGATGACGCACTGGCAATAAAAAGATATTTATTACAAGGTATGGGCTATGCCTTAATCGGCCTTGACCTTTGTAGAGAAGAATTAGAGTCTGGTGTTTTACAACAAGTGAGGGTGTTTGATAGAAAAGACGAGTTTGAAGCTGAAATCCACGCGTATCGTTTGCATATTTCACACCATGGACCGGTAGCAAGATATTTTTGGGACAAATTAAAAGAGTTAAATATTCAATATGAAAAGCAGCAATCCTCAGCAAGAACTCGCTGAAAAGGTTTTCACCGTAATTGGCGGTATCCCGTTTGGGAAGGTAGCCTCCTATGGGCAAATAGCGAGCTTAGCTGGTTATCCAAAACATGCCCGAAAGGTTGGTCAATTGCTGAAGAACCTACCACAAGGTTCAACATTACCTTGGTACAGAGTAGTAAATAGCCAACGTCGCATTTCTTTTCCTGAAGACAGTAGTAAATTTCAAGAGCAAAAGTCACGCTTGCAAGCTGAGGGCATCACATTCTCAAATAGTAACGTGATAGCAAAACACTGCGTTTGGGAATAGTCATAAATTTAGCGTTAACTGATCCAGATAAATAGAGCAGTCGTAATTATCGTTAGTTTTTGTATATTTGAACGGGAATTATGAAACTCGCTTTATTTCCATTGCCAATATTCTTGCTTCCAGGTGGGTTCACCCGCTTGCGGATCTTTGAGCAGCGCTATCTATATATGGTAAAAGAGGCCGCGAAAACAGAGCAAGGTTTTGTGTTATGCCCATACCTCGCGGATACGCCGAACAATGTGTCAAAAGAAGGCGTGCACGTTAAAATTGTTGACTTTTCACAAGATGATGATGGTCAGCTGCTCATTGATGTTGAGGCACTATCGCGCGTCGCGATCAGTAATGTGGAAGTAGACTCACAATCTTTACGTTATGGCGATTGTGACATTATTGATGGGCCGCCATGGCAATGTAGTGAAGAAGCATTTAGTCTAGTTGACGAAACCCTTGCTCATAAACTTCAGAGTGTTTTTATCGCCAACCCAATCCTTGATGATTTGTACCGCGACAAGCATTTTACTCAGCCTCTTTGGGTTGCTTATCGTTGGCTAGAAATCTTACCCATCTCGATGACCCAAAAACTAAAAATAAAACAAGCACAAACATTTGAACAGGTGGCAGAGTTCTTACATACTGTATTAGATGAAAAATAGTGATCCATGCCAAGTTTTACAGCGTATTACAGCTTATAATTATAAATTGGAAGGTGAGCTATGTTAGGCCAACAGCAATCTATTGATTGCAACGTTCAGTCAGGAACTCGCAAAGCAGTGCAAGAAACTCCCTCTCAAGCGTTATCGGACGCTTTAGTTAAGGTTGCAGAAAAACGAGATCGCAAAGCTTTTGCCTTCTTGTTTGAGTACTTTGCGCCAAAAATCAGGCGCTTTGGTGTGAAACAATTTGGTAATGACGCCCAAGCGATGGAGCTCGTACAAGACACGATGACGTCAGTGTGGCGGAAAGCCCACCTCTATCATCATGATAAAGGCGCAGCCACAACGTGGATCTATACCGTGATGCGTAACGCGTCGTTCGATGCATTGCGTAAAATGAAGAGTAATAAAGAAGAACATATCAGTGAAGACATCTGGCCGATAATTCAAGACTCGCAGGCTGACGACGACGGTTTTCAAGATCACTTGCAAACGGCGCAAATTCAAAAATACATCAATAAGTTGCCGCCAGCACAACGAGACATAGTCAAAGGCGTGTACTTTCAAGAAATGTCTCAAGAACAATTGGCAGAGCATCTTAATATACCTGTCGGGACAGTTAAGTCACGTTTACGGCTTGCTTTACAAAAACTTCGCGCAGAGATGGGAGATCAAGCATGATAAAGCATCACCCTAATGATTCATTATTAAGCCAATTTGTTGAAGGTAATTTGCCTGCAAGTATCAGTGTCGCAATTGCAGCACATGTCGAAATGTGTCCATGTTGTCAGAAAAAGACTCAACAGCTTGAAGCGCAAGAAGCGAATGTTCAGCTTGGAGGAGGCAGCGACTCTTCACTAAGCAGCGATTTCGAGGCGATGATGCAAGCGATAACACTGGACGACGAAATAGACGAAGTTAAAGAATATATCCAACCCTCATTTAACTATCAGGGCAGGGATGTTCAGTTACCTCGGGCTATTGCGAATATCGATCGCACCAAGTTTTCAGGTGTAGGCAAAATCGCCCGCTCTCGGTTATTGCTAGAAGACGGCGACTTACGCTCAAGTCTTTTACAAATTGGTGCGGAAGGCGAAATTCCAGAGCACACCCACACGGGCTTTGAGATAACCTTGTTGCTTGACGGCGATTTTGCAGATGAGGCTGGTGAATACGTACCGGGCGACTTTATTTGGCAAGACGGCAAACATAATCATTCTCCGCGCACGAAAGAAGGCTGCCTGTGCTTTACCGTGGTAAGCAGTGCACTACACTTTAATAAAGGCTTAAGTAAGCTGTTAAACCCAATTGGTAAGTTGATTTATTAAAGGAATAGTTGCGAAATGAAATTTTCATCACCAATAAAAATTGGCATTAGCGCGTGTTTGGCTGGAGAAAAAGTGCGATTTGACTCAGGCCACAAGCGTTCAAACTTTTGTATGGATGAATTCGCCGAACATGTTGAGTATGTGCGCTTTTGCCCGGAAGTTGCGATAGGCATGCCAATTCCAAGACCAACCATCAGACAGATCCGCGTAGGCGATATTATCAAAGTTAGTCGCCCCGACGGTAAAGAAGATGTCGCACCAAAGCTTAAGGAGTTTGGTGAAAAGGTTGCAACCTCACAAACACAAAGCCTCTCCGGCTTTGTGTTTTGCGCCAAAAGCCCAAGCTGCGGAATGGAGCGTGTTAAGGTTTATAACGAAGCAGGAACAGGTAATACATCTGAGGGTATTGGCATTTTTGCTGAGCAAATTATAAAACACAATCCGCTTTTGCCTTGCGAGGAAAATGGCAGATTGAATGACATGCATCTTAGAGAAAACTTCGTAATGCGGGTATTTGTCTATAAAAGCTGGCAGGAACTAACGCAATCGGAAAACATCGGTCTACACGAGCTGACGAATTTCCACGCCAAGCACAAATATCTGTTGATGAGCCATAATTACCAAGCCTATAAAGATTTAGGGCGTCTACTTGGTGATGGCAAAAAATTTGATAGAGAGACGCTGAAACATAAATACATCAGTGGTTTGATGTCGGCACTGAGCAAGCCTGCCAATCGCAAAAATCAAGCAAACACGTTAACGCATCTACAGGGGTATTTTAAGAATGAGCTTTCGAGCATCGAGAAGCAAGAGATGTGCAGCGCAATAGAGCAATATCGCAAAGGTATCGTACCTTTATATGTACCGCTGACCCTGCTCAAGCATCACCTTACCGTACATCCTAAAACGTATTTGCAAAGCCAAGTGTACTTTGACCCATACCCCAACGAACTGCGTTTAAGATTCGGAATTTAATAATGAAAACAGCTTTTTGGTTTCGCCGTGATCTCAGGGTTTACGGCAATGAGGCTTTGATTGAAGCCGTGAATGAGGGCGCACGCGATGCGCTCTTTTTTTATTGCAAGCCACAGTGGCAGTCACACAACGTAGCCAGTATTCAGCTCGACCTACTTGAGCGCAGATTACTTGAGCTTGGCAGCCAGCTTAGTGAATTTGGCATTAGGCTACATATCATTGAAGCGAGCACATTCGCTGAGCTGCCGGCGCAGCTTCAAGTGGTTTGTGACGATAAAGGCATTGATTGCTTATATGCAAATAAAGAGTATGAAGTAAATGAAGTGGCGCGCGATGAAGCGTGTGAAACTGTGATCACGTTAAAATTATTCGATGGCGATCTCGTTGCCAAACCAGGTTCTGTGCTTACGGGCTCCGGTGAGATGTTCAAGGTGTTTACCCCCTTTAAAAAAGCATGGTTAAAACGTTTTGTGGGGCAGCAATTTCACTTCACTAGCTGGCCATTAGATAAGCAACATGAGGCAAACTTCAAAAAGCCAACTTTCTTCGAGATGACCAATGGATCTGAAAAGTGGCCAGTGGATGATAATGCCGTTGTCACGATTGTAAATCGTTTTATTAAGGACAAACTAGCAGACTACCAAGATGACCGTGATTTCCCTGCAATCAAAGGAACTTCGGGGCTCAGCCCATATTTGGCATTAGGCATTGTGTCGCCCAAGCAGCTCATCGCAGAGATCCAACTTCATTACCCTGAAGTGCTTGAAAACCCAAGTAAGCCAGAGTTTTGTTGGGTAAACGAGCTCATTTGGCGTGAGTTTTATCGCCATCTTATCGTCGCTTTCCCGCGTTTATGTAAAGGTTTTAATTTTAATGATAAATATAACGCGGTTAGGTGGCGTGACGACAGCCAAGCTTTTGAGCTCTGGTGTAATGGTCAAACTGGCTATCCGATTGTCGATGCGGCAATGCGTCAGCTCAATAAAACTGGCTGGATGCACAATCGGCTACGCATGATTGTTGCCAGCTTCTTAACCAAACACTTGCTCATCGACTGGCGTAAAGGCGAAGCCTATTTTATGTCAAAGTTAATAGATGGCGACCTTGCCAGTAATAATGGTGGCTGGCAGTGGGCTGCAAGTACGGGGTGTGACGCGCAGCCTTATTTTCGTATTTTTAATCCCATCACGCAGAGCGAAAAGTTTGATCCCGATGGTTCCTTTATTCGTACATATGTGCCTGAATTGAAAAATGTTCCAGCAAAGCATATTCATTTTCCTCATGACTATTTAGCGGCATTTGGCGGAAAGGATGACTATGTAGAGCCGCTGGTTGATCATAAAGAAGCAAGAGCAAGAGCACTTGACGCATTTAAGGTTTAAATAGGTATGGATCACAGAACGCAGCGATTCGTGGCAATTTATAATGAAATAGACAAATACTGTCTCGGTAAATTGGCTTCAATTTACACTGAGGACATCAGTTTCGTAGACCCTTTACATAAAATTCAAGGACTTGATGCGCTAACGAGTTATTTTCAGGTGTTATATGAAAATGTCTCTGAAATCGAATTTCTTGTTACGAACGCCTATCAAGTTGATGACGTCAGCTTTATCTACTGGACTATGTCCTATCAACACCCCAAGCTAAATGGCGGTAAGCTCATAGAAGTCGATGGTCATAGTCGTTTAAGTTTTATTGGCGAAAAAGTGGCGCAACATCGGGATTACTTTGACAGTGCGCAAATGCTGTATCGCCAAGTTCCACTACTCGGTGGTGTGATTCGGCTATTGGATAAAAGGATCACGGCATGAGCAACATCTTAATTACTGGCGCAACATCAGGGATAGGTAAAGGTCTTACGGAATTTTATGCAAAACAGTCACATCAAGTAACTGCTTGTGGCCGCAACCAAAAAGTGTTAGATGAATTAGAAAGCAGCGTAGGTGCAAAGAGCAAAGCATTTGATTTAACAAACCGCGAAGAGATAGAAGATAACTTCAAAGATATTGACGGCTTGGATCTTGTGATCCTCAACGCAGGTGGTTGTGAGTATATCGATAATCCCAACCAATTTGACGGCTATTTGTTTGAGCGAGTAATGCATATCAACGTCATCTCAATCGGCCACTGCCTAGACGTTTTACTGCCAAAAATTAAATCAGGCGGGCAACTTTGCATCGTAAGTTCCAGCAGTGCATTTTTACCTTTGCCTCGCGCCGAAGCGTACGGTACGTCGAAAGCGGCTGTCAGCTATTTAGCGCGCACCCTGACAGCAACATTAAAAGACATTGATGTGACCTTAGTTCACCCAGGATTTGTAGAAACGCCGTTGACAGATAAAAACGACTTTCCGATGCCATTTATTATAAGTGTCGATGAGGCCGTGAGTTACATTAGCAAAGGAATAGAAAAGCGCAGCAAGGAAATACATTTCCCAAAAAGATTTACTCTATTTTTAAAACTTCTCAGGTTACTGCCGTTTTCGTTGTGGTTACCTCTCGCAAAAAGGATAGCCCGTGGCTAAGATTGCAATAATTGGAAGCGGTATTTCAGGTATGACCGCAGCATACCTGTTAAGTCGTCAACATGACGTGAAAGTCTTTGAAAAAAATGATTATATTGGCGGACATACGGCAACTATTGATGTTGAATACCAAGATGAAAAGCTCGCAATTGATACCGGCTTTATCGTATTTAACGACAGAACCTATCCAAAGTTTGAAAAATTGCTGGCTGAAATTGGTGTTAGTCGCCAAGAAACTGAAATGAGCTTCAGTGTTCACAATAGTCAATCCAAGTTTGAGTACAATGGCCATTCACTTCGCACGTTATTCGCACAAAAACGTAACCTACTGAGGCCAACCTTCTGGCGATTACTAAAGGATATTGTGCGTTTTAATGGCCTTTGTAAGTCGTTGTATGAAAAAGACGACTATCGAGGTGTTGAAACGCTTGGCAAGCTACTACAGCAACACCAATTTAATGAATTTTTTAAGCTGCATTACATCTTGCCGATGGGCGCCGCGATCTGGTCAACCAGTATCAAAGAGATGCTCGACTTTGAAGCTAAATTCTTTGTCCAGTTTTTCTTCAACCATGGGCTCTTGGACATCACAAATCGCCCTCAATGGTATGTTATCCCAGGTGGTTCTAGGGAATACATTCAACCATTAGTGGCAGAATTTAAAGACAATATTGTGCTGAATGCCGACATCAAGACAGTAGTTCGTGATGAGGCTGGTGTGACCATCATCTTCAAAGATGGCAGCAATGAGTACTTCGATAAAGTCGTCTTTGCATGTCATAGCGATCAGGCTTTAGCGTTACTAAATACCCCATCGAGTGATGAACAAGCGATACTTGGTGCAATTCCTTATACTGCAAACTCAGTGGTGCTGCACACTGACACCCGTTTATTGCCAAAACGTCCGCTGGCGTGGGCCAGTTGGAACTATTTATTAAACGAAGCGACGGACAAAGCCGCTGTTGTCACCTACCAAATGAACATACTGCAGGGGCTTGATGCCAAACATCAATACTGTGTCACGTTAAATCATGATGAAGGGATAGCTGAAGACAAAGTGATCCGCCGCTTTGTCTATCATCACCCGGTATTCAATACCACCAGCATTGCGGCCCAAAAACGTAAAGCCGACGTCGATGGTAAACACCATAGTTATTTTTGTGGTGCGTACTGGTTCAACGGCTTTCATGAAGATGGGGTGAGAAGTGCGGTAGATGTGGCCGAGCAATTGGGTATCTCATTTTGAACAGTGCAATACTGGTCGGTAAAGTTCGGCATCGGCGATTCGCTCATGCCAAGCATGCTTTTTCTTACCCCATGTATATGATGTGGCTAGATTTAAGTGAGCTCGACGCACTCAATAGTATTTCGTCAAAGTTTGGTACATCCGGCTTAAAACTGCTTAAATTCAATCAAGCTGACTATATCCTCACAGAAGGCGAAAGCTTAGTTGAGCGCGCACGTGCTAAGTCAAATTCGCTAGGCAAACCCGTTTCATCACAAACAAAAGTATATTTAATGGCGCAAATACGCTGTTTAGGCTTTTACTTCAGTCCGGTTAATTTCTACTTTTTTGAAGACGAGAAGGGGGCTGGTTTTAGCCATATGCTCGCTGAGGTCAGTAATACGCCTTGGAATGAGCGTCATTTTTATTTAGTTGAATTAAGTAAAGAAGTGAACTTTAAAAAGCAATTTCACGTATCACCTTTTATGAATTTGGATATGCACTACCACTGGAAAGTGAAGCCACCCGGTAGCAATACGCTAATCCATATTGAAAACAGAAAAGGTGACGAATTGCTATTTGATGCCACGATGACGCTCAAAAAGCAGGAGCTCAATGAAGCAAATATTAATCAATTGCTTAAGCGGTTTCCAGCAATGACATGGAGCATAGCTAAAGGCATCTACTGGCAAGCGTTGAAGTTATTTTTAAAAAAAGTGCCTTTTGTTGGGCACCCCGGAAGAGTATAAGATGGAAAATACCACGACACTATCCTCATCAATTTCGCTTTCTACATTCGATAGAGTGTACAAAAAGCTCGTCTTTGGCGCGTTGAATACCTTAGAAACCGGAAAAGTGGTACTTGTCGAAGGCGACCAAAAATACTGTTTTGGTGAGTCAGAAACAAGCCTAAGCGTTGATATTCATGTTCATTCAGCGCAAATGTATAAGCTATTTGCACTTGGCGGCAGTGTCGGCGCAGGTGAATCTTACATTCTTGGTCACTGGAGTTGTTCGGATTTAACCAAACTGATTGAGATCTTCGTCCTAAACCAAGCTCAGCTAGATGCATTTGAAAATAAGTTTGCATTTTTCTCCGGCATTGTGAATAAGATAAAGCATCTTAAAAATAAAAACTCGAAACAAGGCTCAAAGCGTAACATTGTCGCCCACTACGACCTTGGTAACGACCTTTATGAATCATTTTTAAGTGAAGAAATGCTGTACTCTAGTGCAGTGTATCCCTCAAAGGAAGCATCGCTTGAAGAAGCGCAGCAACATAAGTTAGCCGCAATCTGTGAGCGTTTGGATCTTCAGGCAGCTGACAAAGTTGTTGAGATTGGCACCGGGTGGGGCGCATTTGCGGTTTATGCTGCAAAAAACTACGGCTGCCATATAACCACAACAACTATTTCAGAAGAGCAGCATGCCTACGTAAAAGCACTGATTGAAAAAGAAGGGTTGCAGCAGCACATCACATTACTAAAACAAGATTACCGCGAATTGGACGGCCAGTACGACAAGCTGGTGTCTATCGAAATGATTGAGGCAGTTGGACATGCTTATTTATCGGGCTTTTTTGCCAAATGCAACGACTTGCTGAAACCGACTGGCGCGATGCTGATTCAGGCCATTACCATCGCCTGCCAACGTTATCAACATTACCTCAAGCAATCGGATTTCATTCAGCAGTACATTTTTCCTGGCGGTTGTCTTCCTTCCGTGAGTGAAATGAGCAAGCAAATCGTAAATTCCACCGATATGGTTGTCCACGAACTCCATGATATCGGTCTGCACTATGCCAGAACGCTATACGATTGGCGTGTTCGGTTTGAAAAAGCATGGCCTTCGCTTGACGGTAAACGTTTCGATGAACGCTTTTATCGCCTTTGGCAATTTTATTTATGCTACTGCGAAGGGGCGTTTAAACAAAGAGCAACTAGTGCCGTGCATTTAGTCGCCAGAAAACCAAGATACCAGTCCAATGTCTGTACTCAAACATTGGATTACTAACGCGCTACTCTTCCAAAGTATTTGGTTTGCTGCATTATTTTTTCAAGCAGATGCGCTTTGGTTGATGTTGGTTGGCTGTCTCGTTATGCTCGCAGGACACCAAAACAAGCATCTCAATTTGGTGCTTGCACTCGTAGGTTCCGCCATAGGAATGAGCATTGAATTGATTGCGGTCAAAGCTCAGCTCATCAATTACCAAGGTAGTGAATTACTTCCGGTTTGGCTTTGGGTTTTGTGGATAGCATTGGTGCTGACAATAAATAATGCACTTTCCAAACTATTAACGCTCAAAGCGCCGATATTATTAGTGGTATTTTTGGTCTGCGCGCCACCTAGCTATCTCGGTGCAGCTACCTTTGATGTAGTTTCTATCTCAACACCTTGGTACATTTTTTGGCCAGTGTTTGGCGCACTGTGGAGTGTGGGGTTCTACCTGATAGTGAGTTTTAATCGCATTTTATGGGGTACAAAGCTTGCGCAGTTGCCAGCAAATTGATAGCGTTTGATTACAAACCCACAGGATCCGGGGCGAAACGCAATAAAATAATAAATATTTCGTCGAATTTCGCAATTTTGGGGTTGCACATAAACGCAAAATGCATAAACATAGGTTTTGCTTAGGCAAATTATAAAGTTATAGGAATCTAATAATGAATAAAGCTCAACTAGTTGAAAAGATGGCGGCAGACGCAGAGATTTCAAAAGCAGCGGCAACCCGTGCTTTAGAAGCGTTTACTGGCGCAGTAACTAACACACTAAAAGATGGCGGTTCTGTTGCTTTAGTTGGTTTTGGCACATTCTCAGTAAAAGAGCGCGCTGCGCGTACTGGTCGTAACCCACAAACTGGCGCTGAAATCCAAATCCCAGCTGCGAACATTCCTTCGTTCAAAGCAGGTAAAGGCCTAAAAGACCAAGTAAATCCTTAATCCACTCGCTGGACAAGAAAAACCTCCCAAGTTGGAGGTTTTTTTATGCCTCTCACATTCATTATAATTGATACCGCTATCTTGAATTTGCTACTATCGCCCTAATCTCGTAATTTTATCTAATAAGTTGTTTAATCAGTTTTCATGAAGCGTTTTAACCTTTTCGCCGTTATGTCATTACTCATGTTGTTATGGGTAGCTGCTGCGTGCGCGACAGGAACGCCTGATAATCACTTATCCCATACTTCTGATACGCACAGCACGAGCTTCGAAAACATCACCCAAAAGGGCCTCGCTGACTCCAATCAGTTACCCAGTAAGCCAAGCCCTACAAGTCCAATAAAGCTCAGTGGTGAAACCACGCATCACGAAAAGGGCTTATTGCCGGAACGCGAGCGTACTAGCCATCCTAGTTATTTTCTACATCCTAAACAACAAGCCGAATATGCGCTTGTATTTGAGCTTGCAGCAGAAAAATATATACCGGCCTCAGTCTATGACATCAATAGACCTAAGCCTGTGCCTTGGTATATGTGTGATACTCGGCCAAATAATGGCTTTATCGACAACTGTAAGCCGGCAAACTTAACCTTCAAAGGCAGTCTCAACTTCGCCTCTTAATCATTATCTATACCAATAAAGCACCCAAATAGTAGTTTTTGATACCAGTCCCCTAACGTCTATATGACCAGTATTCGTTAGCAAATCGGTATCGCTCAGATAGATAATGAGAAAAATATGAAAGATATAAATTCGCCAACGAGGCCATCAACCTCTCGTGGAGCAACCGCGCGTGCAAAACGCTTTTTTACTGCGCTTATTGTGTTCTTGTTGATCCTTTGTGCACTACCAAACTTGTATCCCAATAAGAATTTGATTCAAATTCAAGCAAGTAGTAACGAGGTAGTGTCTCTATCGCTGCCTGAGCTTAAATCTCAGCTAGAAGGAGAGGGATTCAAAGTCAAGCAAATCGAGTCTCATCAAGGTGGCTACTTAGTTGAACTTGAAAACCGCACGCTAACCGCCGAAGCGCGTGCTTATATGGCTGAGTCTCACTCCAAGCTAAGTGTTAAGGTTGTTAGTGCTTCAACGATGCCACAGTGGTTAGAAAGCACTGGACTCAAACCTATCAAGCTCGGACTAGACTTGGACGGCGGTGTGTTGTTCGTACTCAAGGTTGACACAGAGCAAGCGGCGCAAAATAAACTGCAGTCACTCGCAGACGAAGCCAATAGCCTACGGATCAAAAATCGTTATCGTAACCTATCTATTCCTCAAGTTATCAGTGGCGAGCAGGTTGAGGTCATAGCGAAAGCGCAAGGGCAAAATGAACTCGTAGCGCTTACTGCGACACTGCGCGAACTCTATCCACAATTTACCAGTACAACTCATAAACAAGGCAGTTTAACGAGAGTTAATTTCCGTTTTGCCGAAGCGAAAAAAGCAGAGTTCGATAAGCAGTTAATGACCCAAGCGCTATCTACTTTACGTTCGCGTATTGAGGAACTCGGGATCACAGAAGCAGTTACGCAACGTCAAGGCACTAACTATATACGAATCGAATTACCTGGCGTGCAAGACCCAGAACAAGCCAAGCGTATTATCGGCGCCACAGCAAAGCTTTCATTTCATGCATTACAAGAAATGGGAGGTCAAAAATTAAAGGATAAATCTGGCGCTTTGGTTTCAGTCGACCCAGTTGCCATTTTTGGCGGGGATGAAATAGAGTCCGCAACAGCAGGAAGAGATGAATACGGCAAGCCTTTAGTGCAACTATTCTTATCTTCTCAAGGCGGTGAAAAGATAAACCGATTTTCTAGAAACAATGTTGGTAAACCAATGGCTACCGTATTCAGCGAATATTACGCGGATCCAAAAGGAGAGATTAAGCGCAAAACGGAGGTAATTTCAGTAGCCACTATTCAACAAGTATTAAATACCCGATTCAGTATTACCAATATGCAGTCAATGGAACGCGCGCAAGAGTTAGCATTATTGTTGCGGGCGGGTTCTCTTGACGCACCAATCACCATTGTGAAAGAGCAAACCATTGGTCCTTCATTGGGCGAAAAGAATATTGAAAGCGGCTTTAAAGCTTTGGCGTTAGGGCTAAGCCTAACTTTGCTGTTTATGGCAGTATGGTATCGCAAGCTAGGCGCAGTGGCCATTACCTCATTACTGGTAAACTTAGTTTGCCTGATTGGATTAATGTCGCTGCTTCCTGGTGTTGTGCTTACCTTACCCGGCATTGCGGGCCTAGTTTTGACTATCGGTATGGCCGTCGACACCAATGTTATTATTTTTGAGCGCGTTCGCGAATTAAGGCGTAAAGGCATTGGGATGGTTACTGCATTAAAGCAAGGTTATCAACAAGCCATGTCGAGTATTATCGATGCCAACTTAACCACGATGATAACTGCTCTTATCCTACTTGGTATCGGTTATGGACCAGTAAAAGGGTTCGCGATCACTTTGGCGCTGGGCATAGTAACCAGTATTTTCGCCGGTGTGGTCGTCTCCGGTATGTTATCAGAATCTCTTTATTCAAAATCACGTAAAGGCACAAAGTAAAATGACAAGTAAAACGCAAAAGGCAAGATTCGTCGGGCTAATTTCTGGATTGTTACTTGTCCTTGCAAGTCTCATAGCCATCACTCAAAAAGGCATTGTATTAGGCCAAGACTTTACCGGCGGTTACGTTACGGTTATCGATTTACCCAAGCAAACGAGCCAAACAGAAATGCAAAACAAGCTAGCTGAGCTTGGTGTTCAAGATGCGCGAATCTCTCTACAAAACGATGGTAGCTGGCGAGTTTTCCAAACCCCTCAGTCCACCGATGAAACACACGTCAAACAGTGGATAGAAGGAATTGAAACACAATGGCAAGCAAGCGTATTAGACGCCAGTTATCTTGGTGCGCAGGTGGGTAATGAGTTAATTGAGCAAGGTGGCCTTGCTGGTATATTCGCATTACTTAGTGTATTGATTTACTTGGCGTTTAGATTTGAGTGGCGCTTAGCGGTCTCCGCAAGTATCGCGCTTTTTCATGATGTGATTGTGACGCTAGGTTTGTTTGCAATAACGCAAGTAGAATTTGACTTAACCGTGCTTGCAGCGCTGCTGGCGATTATTGGTTACTCACTCAACGATTCGATTGTGATTGGTGACAGAGTTAGAGAGCTTTTGTTCGAAGAGCAGTGGAAAAACAGTCCCGTGGGCAATACCATAGACCAAGCGATAAAGGATTCAATGAGCCGCACGCTTATCACCTCGTTAACGACGCTCACAACAGTGTTAGCGATATGGTGGTTAGGCGGCGCGGGACTTAATAGTTTTGCCATGGCGTTGTGTTGTGGCATTCTCATTGGTACTTTGTCTTCCTTGGCAATTAGCGCTACTTTACCGCAGTTTTTAGGCTTGTCATTTAATAACTACCTAAAAGAAGAATCTGAGGCAGCGAAACAGCAACTCGCTGAGCCATAAGCATAATATGCGATTTAGGTTAAAAAAGTAGCAATTACTCTTTTTTAACCTTGTCGTGCTGATGTATAATCCGCACTTCGAAAGGAGCCGGATAAGGATTAATGTCAAAATATAGTTATCAAACTCGGTGCGGGAAAGTAACCCTCTGGACCGAGCAAAATATCCTCTTTGCCTGTTTCGAAGGAAATATTAATGAGTCTATGATCCATTATTTTTCTAGGGCATTAGAGCAATGTCGAGCCGAGATCCATTCTTCGACATGGGGTTACGTGAGTTATTCCGAAAAGGCCATAGCTGCGACACCAGAAGCCTACAAGTTACTGGTAAACACAGCAAAGCGCTGTTTGCAGTTAGGCTGTGTTAGTGCTGCGTATGTGTTGAAGTCGGCAATTGCGAAAAGCCAGATTGAAAAAATGCGCAAAGAAATTGGCATGCCTGAGCCATTAGATCAAGTTTTATTTGCTAATGTAAGCGCTGCCATTGAGTTTGTAAAAAGTACTTTAGCTACACCTGAAAAGTTGTCGGTATAAGACATCCTAATGCTATATAAGTGACGTTGCCTATTGGGACGAGCATTTATAATCAGTTTGATTGCGCCTTCACTGTTAAGGCTTCATTGGGCCGCATCTCGCAACGTGCGATGATGCGGTTGTTTTTATCTTCTTCCTGTCTAAGCAACATACCTTCATCATTTTTTGTCCACCACACAAACCCATCACCTTGATATTTTGCACCGCTGGCTGAGCGCGCAATCTTCATCTTAACCACCTGTTCGTTAAAATGGACAGTTGCCTTATCACTGTCGTTGTAGTCAACTTTTATCACCGAATCATTATCACATTGATAACGGCTAAGTGTTTCACTAAGCTCAATTTTACGATTTGAGATGTCCTCGCCACATGCACTGAGAACAGCGCTAATTAAAACAGCAAAGGCAATTTGGGATTTCATAAACAGACTCCGGCGAGAAAAAGACGGTATCTGATAATTTAGCGTAAACGGATGAAGTTAAGGTGAATAGTGCGGTTACAAGGCAATAAAAAGCAGCATAAAAAAGGCCCATTGGGCCTTTAAACATGATTACAAGTTATTAATCCTTTACTGGAATAGCATTGGAGATACTCTGCGCTTCACGTATTTTTGGCGTGTATAATCGCTTCGTCATCGCCATAAAGAAAATAGGCGTAAACAATAGACCAAATAGAGTAACCCCTATCATTCCTGAAAATACTGCAATCCCCATGGTTTCGCGCATTTCAGCACCCGCACCAGTTGCAAGTACCAGAGGTACAACCCCCGCGGTAAAGGCAATCGACGTCATCAGAATAGGACGTAAACGTAGTTTACATGCCTCAACAATTGACTCCAAATTAGTCTTGCCTTGCTCATACTCTTCTTTGGCAAATTCCACCATTAGGATTGCATTTTTACACGCCAAAGCAACCAAAACGATAAGAGCAATCTGGGTAAAGATATTATTATCGCCGCCTGTTAGCCACACCCCTACTAATGCTGACAGTATGGTCATTGGCACAATGAGGATGATTGCAAATGGTAGCTTTAGGCTTTCGTATTGCGATGCCAAAACCATAAACACCAAGAGTACAACCAGTGGGAAGATATACACCATCACGTTACCCGCGAGGATCTGCTGATAGGTGACTTCAGTCCACTCAAATGCCATGCCTTCGCTAAGCGTTTCGTTTAGCACCGCTTCAATTGCCATTTGCGCTTGATCCGAAGAATATCCGGGCGCAGGGCTGCCATTTAACTCGGCAGTAGGATACCCGTTATAGTGCATAACACGATCAGGCCCCGTTGTCGGCGTGACTTTGAGTACCGCGCCAAGTGGCACCATTTGACCGTAGTTGTTTCTTACTTTGTAAGACAGAATCTGTGCAGGATCTGCCCGAAAATTAGCGTCAGCCTGAGCGGTAACCTGATAAGTGCGCCCAAATAAGTTAAAGTCATTGACGTACATTGAACCTAAATAGATCTGTAATGCATTAAACACTTCCTCGAGCGGTACGCCTTGTACCATTGCTTGCTCACGGTCGATATCAATGTCCATTTGTGGTACTTGGATCCTAAAGCTTGAGTACAGTCCCATTAGCTCCGGTTGCTGCTGCGCTTTTGCGATCACTGCTTGTAAGTCAGAGAATAGCTTCTCAAAGCCAAGGTTTGCTCTATCTTCAATTTGCAGTTTAAATCCACCTGTGGTGCCTAACCCTTGTATTGGTGGCGGTGGGAAAACCGCGACAAACGCTTCATCTATGATGGCAAACTTCTGATTAAGCTGGGCAGCGATTGAAGATGCATACAACTCTGGCGATGTGCGATTTTCAAATTTATCTAGGGCAACAAATACAATCCCGCTATTTGGGCTGTTTGTAAAACCATTGACCGAAAGCCCAGGGAAAGACACGGAATGTAAAACGCCTGGAGTCTGTAGTGCAATTTGTTCCATCTCACGTACAACGGCTTCTGTTCTATCCAAACTCGCAGCGTCTGGCAGTTGGGCAATCGCAACAAGATACTGTTTGTCCTGTTGTGGAATAAAGCCACCAGGGATGGTGCTAAACAACTTAGTGGTAGCAAAAATTAACCCTAAATAAACCACCAACACAATGGTGCTCAGTCTAATAAGTTTTTTTACTAGTCCAACATAGCCGTGAGCTGCCTTATCAAAAAAGCGATTAAACGGTTTGAATAGCCACTGACCAAACAATTTATCTAACACCACTGTGAGTTTGTCTGGTTTAGCACCGTGCGGCTTTAATAGTAGTGCAGCTAGCGCTGGTGATAATGTTAATGAGTTAAATGCCGAGATCAGCGTCGAAATTGTGATCGTGAGGGCAAACTGTTTGTAAAACTGGCCTGACAAGCCGGTAATAAACGCAGTTGGAATAAACACCGCACAAAGCACCAATGCAATCGCTATAATAGGGCCTGTCACCTCTGACATCGCTTGTTTAGTGGCCTCGAAGGGCGCAAGGCCGTTTTCAATATTACGCTCAACGTTTTCAACCACGACAATGGCATCATCAACCACGATACCGATTGCTAGTACCAAACCAAACAACGACAAAGTATTGATAGAAACACCAAGCCACTGCATTGCAGCAAAGGTACCAACTAACGATACAGGCACCGCTACCAGCGGAATAATCGAAGCGCGCCATGTTTGCAAGAATAAGATAACGACTAATACCACAAGTACGATGGCTTCTAATAATGTTGAAATTACAGCATCGATTGAGCCACGAACAAAAATTGTCGGATCATAAACAATATCGTACTCAACCCCTTCAGGAAAACGTGTCGATAACTCTTTCATGGTTTCACGCACCTGATCCGACAGCTCTATCGCATTAGAACCAGGACGCTGGAAAATCGGCATTGCCACCGCTTCGTTTCCATCTAGCAAAGCTCTTAACGCGTAGTTATCTTGTCCAAGCTCAACTCGGCCAATGTCTTTGAGTCTAGTGATCGCGCCATCGCTCAATACGCTAACAATAATATTGTCAAATTCACTGGTATCTACCAAACGCCCTTTAACGTTTAACAGAATTTGGAATTGATTTTCATTCGTTGTGGGTTGAGCACCCAAAGAGCCAGCTGCTACTTGGCGGTTTTGTTGTTGGATTGCTCGAACCACATCGCTTGCGGTTAAGTTTCTTTCAGCCAATTGCTCGGGGTTTAGCCATATCCGCAAGGCGTATTTACCGCCGCCGAATAGCTTCACATCACCAACTCCCGGCAAGCGCGCTATCTGATCTTTGACATAAATATCGGCATAGTTAGAGAGATAGCTTGTATCATGCGAGCCGCTTGGCGATACCAAGTGCACCACCATAGTGAGATCTGGTGACGCCTTCTCAGCAACAACCCCTAAACGTTGTACTTCTTGCGGTAATCTTGGAATAGCGCTATTTACACGGTTTTGTACTTGAACTTGGGCGCGGTCTAGGTCAGTACCAAGTGCAAAAGTTACGGTAAGCGTTAAGCGACCATCACTGGTTGCTTGAGAAAACATATACAGCATGTTCTCAACACCATTGATCTCTTGCTCAAGTGGTGTTGCAACGGTTTCAGCAATGACTTTTGGGTTTGCACCGGGGTAAGTTGCAGATACCACAACCGTCGGCGGTACCACCTCTGGATACTCACTCACGGGGAGCTGAAAAAGGGAAATGGCCCCTGCGATTAATATCACAAGCGACATCATCGCCGCAAAAATAGGGCGCTTAATGAAAAAATGGGAAAATTTCATTATTAGTTTAATCCTTGTGAAGAATCGCTTGGCGTCATCGCAACCACTTCTGTGGCAATGTTAGCTGGCAAGGTAAGCGTCACGGAGTTTGGGCTTATTGGCATACCTGGGCCCACACGCGCTGGGCCATTCACCGCGATACGCTCTCCAGCGGCTAAACCCGATTCAACTGCACGAAATTCGCCATAGCGATTACCGAGTGTGATTAGACGATATTCGAGTGTATTAGCGTCGTTGACGACAAGAACAAAACGATTTTTAAGATCTGTACCCACTGCGCGGTCTGGAATTAATACTCGATCGTTTTGCTCACCGGATGAAAGACTCACTCGCGCAAACGAGCCAGGTCGTAATTGTCCACTGTGATTATCAAAAGAAGCGCGTACTTTTAGGGTTCCGGAGTGGTCATCAATGGCGTTGTCGATAAAATCTAGCTCACCCATGACTGGCTGTGACTCACGGCCGAGTAGCTGTAATTTCACAGGAAGCGGCTCACCTTCCGTCACTGATGCAAACTGGCTATTCCAAGTGCGTTCATCGATATCAAAGTACGCATACATCTTATCGGTTGCGACTATCGTAGTAAGCAAAGTGTCGTTTGCTCTAATGGTGTTACCTTGAGTGACCTCAGCAAATGAAATTTTGCCGCTGATTGGTGCTGTGATCTTGCTAAACTCTAAGTTTAGTTGAGCTGCTTTAAATGAAGCGCGAAGCGCATCTAGTTCGGCTTCACGCTGTGCGGTAAGCGAAACACGGGCATCGACTTCTTCGGTTGAAATCGCTTTTTGCTTGCTTAATCGAAGCGCACGCGCTGACTCACTTTTTGCTTGCGAAAGGGCCGCTTCGGCACGTTTCACTTGTGCGGCAAGACTGGCAACCTCAGCCAAGAAAGTTCTATCGTCCAGCTCAAATAAAACATCGCCTTGGTGCACCGTATCTCCTTCTTTGAAGTTTACCGAGCCGATAACTCCTGTGACCCGAGCGCGAAGTGCGACTTCGTTTGGAGAAGAAAGGCGTGTTGTATAGGTGTGCCAATCAGCAATGCTAATTTGCGGTGTTGGTGCTACATCAATTGGTTGAAGAGGCGGAGTTTGACTGCTTGCCTGCTCAGCTTCGCCACATGCACTTAGCAATAGCAAAGCAGAAATAATCGTTGCGAGTTGCGTTGGTTTTAACATAGTTCCTCCTTTGTGTATGGAGGTAACTATACGTTTCATTTGTTGCATTAAACATAAGTGAAATGGAATATCATTGGTGCTAGATTAGAATCAATTGATGTAGATAACGAAATCAAAATGTCTTTTTTGTGTGATTTGCGCGAGATCTAAGATAAATCTTCCCGATTGATTTAAAATAACAAAAAGCCTAACGGAATTAAATTATGTCTAACGCTAACCATTTACAATCCCTACTGAGTGAAGTGCTCAATAAAAGTGACGATGCAGTTGCTATTGTTAGCAACAAGTCGGTTCTTGAATTTTGCAATAAAGCAATGGCGAAGCTAATTGGACAACCCTCGTCTCACATAACAGGACGCACACTGAGTAATATCTTCGACCCACAAACAGACGATACGTTTGATGATAGAATCGACGGGGATGAACTCACGGAATGGTTTTTAGGCTTAAGCAACGGCTGTGAATTAGACTATCCAGAAATTGAAATTGATACCTTAAGTGGTGAGTTCTTCAGATTACGATGTTTTTCGCTGCAGAATGATGCCTTCGTTATCTACGGAGATAACATTACCACAACAAAAGCGATGCATAGCGAACTCGATCACTTACGTAAAGAGCTCGATTTTATTACTAAAACTGACCCATTAACGGGCGTCGCCAGTCGTAGGCAGTTAAGCGATAAAGTTGACAGTCAAATTAGGTTATATGAACGTTACAGAACACCATTTAGTGTGATACTGACCGACCTCGATAATTTCCGTGCAATTAACGAGCAATTTGGCCATGAAGCGGGAGACCTAGTGCTGGTTCACGTGAGCTCGCGACTCTCTGACATGTTACGAGACACGGATTTAATAGCTCGGCTAGGTGGAGAGGAATTTGCTCTGGTACTCCCTAATACTGGCTTAGAGGGGGCAATCTTAGTCGCCGAGCGGGCACGCATTATGATAGAGCAGGCATCATTTCAAATTGCGGTCGGTGAAGAGGTCGATATTACCAGCTCATTTGGGGTTGCTGAATTTGGCGCAGGTGAGTCTGGCGTCGAGAGCATTATTCGTCGTGCAGATACGATGTTACTAGAAGCTAAAAGCAGTGGCAGAAATCGAGTTGTTCCAAACCCGCACTAATTAAGACCAATCGTTAAATTGTAATAATGCTTAACTAAGCTAGTTCCTTCAAGTAGTAGATAAGTGCGCCCTATATGGCGCATTTTGCAGTTAAGGAACAATAATAATGGCAAGTTTTACCCGTCGAGATTTTATTAAAAGTGCATTAATGGGCGTTGGCGCAGCGACAATTAGCGTCTCGTTAGTAGGTTGCGGCAGCAGTGATAGTAAAGCGGTTGCAAGCAATGATTTTGCTGTCGCATTTAACCATGGTGTCGCAAGTGGCGATCCTTTAGCTGATAGCGTTATATTATGGACGCGAGTCACTCCTGAAGGTACACCTAACAGTGTGGATGTCACTCTACAAGTATCAGAATCAGAAGATTTTGGTGTCTTACTACAAAGCCACCAGCTTGCCGCATTAGCAAAAAACGATTACACCGTTAAAGTAGATCTTAATGGCCTTGTTGCAAATAGCCGCTACTTTTATCGCTTCGTCACTAAGGAAACGCATTCACCCATAGGTAAATGCAAAACCTTGCCCGTCAACGATGTAACTCAGGTAAAACTTGCCGTCATGTCTTGTGCAAATTATCCGGCAGGTTACTTTCATGTTTATGCAGAGGCTGCAAAACGCAGCGATTTAGACGCGGTGTTACACTTAGGTGATTACATATACGAATATGGTATGGGTGGGTACGCCACTGAAAATGCCGACGCCATGGGGCGAGGGCTGGATGCAGATAATGCGAGCGAGATTATTACATTAAATGATTATCGTCGTCGCTATGCAAAATATCGTACGGACCTTGGTCTGCAAGCTCTCCACGCCAGTACGCCATTTATTGCGGTATGGGACGACCATGAAGTATGCAATGACTCATACATGGATGGCGCTGAGAACCATAACGAGGGAGAAGGGGAGTACGCTGCCCGCAAACTTGCTGCGCTGCAAGCCTACTATGAATGGATGCCTGTGCGTCCGATGGTTAAGGACCAACTCGAGAGCCTCTATCGTAAATTTGAATTTGGCGACTTGTTATCACTTTATATGCTAGATACCCGTCACGAGAGCCGCGTTAAAGCACTCGACTATCAAGATTATATTGACCCTACAACAGGACAAGTGGATTTTGCCGGATTTCAGGCGGATCTCACCGCGCCTTCGCAACAGCTTTTAGGCGTAAACCAATTGACTTGGCTCACCGATAATTTGAAAAATTCAACAGCGAAATGGCAAGTTTTAGGGCAACAAGTATTGATGACTAAAATGATGATCCCAGTCGAGCTGCTCATGTCTCTTGCCAACCCTTCCGCACAAATGCCGACGCAATTAACAGAGCTTGCTCAAATAAAGGGCAGGCTGCTTGCTGGTGACTCAACATTGTCTGCACAAGAAAAAGCGCGAGTCACGTATACCGCACCATATAATTTGGATGCATGGGACGGCTACCCGATTGAACGTGAAGTAATTTTACAAACAGCAAAAGCGGCCAATAAAAACTTAGTAGTCGTTGCTGGAGATACGCACAACGCCTGGTCAGGTAAGCTCTGCGATGCAAGCGGAGCCGTTTGTGGTCAAGAATATGCGACAGCTTCAGTCAGCTCTCCAGGGCTTGAGTATTACTTGCAATTAGGCGATGAGCAGGCGCTACAATTCGCTGAGGCATTGCAATTACTAGTCGATGACCTTGAATATGCCAATATTCATCAGCGTGGTTATTTAACGCTTAATTTCACAAAAGAGAAGGTGGAAAGTGAGTGGCATTTTGTCAATACAGTCAAGCAAGAGCAGTTTGAAAGCCACAATAAACAGCGCGAGCTTTTACTGTAGTTACGGCAAGCTATTCGCGCTACGCTTCATGTACAGCTGCGTAAAAAGTGTGTAAAGGGGCTTTACAGCCCCTTGCATTTAGCTATTTTATCTTGCGAAAGAAGCGGTGTTGCCTTAAACGGCTTCTTTTTACCTCCCTTAACTTTAACCTTTGCAATATCTAAATATTGAAAGTCGCCAGGGGCGTTAAGACGCCATAAATTTTTTGACTGTTCAGAAAAGCAAAACTCTCCCGTATCTCCATGTATCAACAGCAACGGATAACTGAGTTGCGCTGCATACTCTGCAAGTGTCTCTCGATATAACTGATAACCATCGCACTGAGCTTTCGAGTGTTTATCACAACGTCCTGAATGCTTCTCTTTTTGATATAGGTCGGCTTGTAGAAATATCACCGCGGCTTTATGGTTTGGCGTCAACAAGCTGTCCAACCACTTGATATTCTCTACATCACGACGATGAGACTCTTCGTGCACTACTTTTTTATCGGATAATAAGATTTGTCTGCGTCCGTTGTTGGTACCAGGCACATGCAAAGTTAAAAACTGCACATCATCCACTATCCAAGATTGATTTTCTGGTACTGTTTGCTGGCGTTTAAAGGCCGGTAGCTCAGGTGTTTGCACCGCAAAGTGTTTACGGATGAAATCCAATCTCTCTAATTCATCAAACCTAGGGTTCAGGGTTTCACGGTCACAGTCAGTCCAATCATTGTCTCCGGGCGTGAATACAAAAGGTTGACTACTTACATTTGAGATCAGGGCATAATTATCTTTAAGCAGCTGGTCTGTACAGGGCTCAGCACCGGATTTCATATCACCTACGTGCACCATAAAATCATGCTGTATATCATTTACCTTTTCGTGCAGAGCACCATTTGGCATCAACATGCCTCTGTCTATCTCCGTATAGGGCATATCACCAAAGACTAAAAATGACGTTGCCGAGGCCTGAGATACACTGAGCATAGGCATCAACGCCATGGCGAATAATTTAACGAGCTGCACAATAATTCTCCTTTATATTAGCCCCTATCATACATCAACTCTGTGACAGAAGAAGTCGCTCTCTCAATAAAAAGCGCCGCTAATTGCGGCGCTTTGCTACTTAACCTGAGCTGCGGATAATTAATGCCTTTCTAGCAGCCAGTTTTAGCGCTAACTTCGTTGAATTCACTTCCAATAGCCAGCTATTGGTGCGTAAATTCGCCTTGCCTACAGGATGTAGGTACCTTAGCGAGAGCAGGACGCAGAAGCGGTGTTTTCCTTAAAACTTGCTGGCTAGACAAGGAAAAAACTAAGTTGTGGCTTAGCAACAATAAGTTGGAACATTCCTTATCCAAACCTCAGGTTACTTAAGATGTTTTTCGAAAAAAGCTAAAAACTCAGTAAGCGTCTTCACTCTATGTGCTTGATAACTCAGATGGTGGTTGCCATCCTCGAGCTCTATGTATTTGAACTTCTTGTCATGATCTGCAAGTTCATCTGCCATGTCACGACTATGATTCACAGGCACGACTTTATCGTCATCACCATGAATAAGTAACACGGGGCGGCTAATCTGCTTAGCGTAGTTAACAGGAGATTGTGCTTTAAGTTTATCAATATCTTGTCCGAATTGGTCACGAACAAGCTCTTTGTTTGTGAAAAAGCGCGCACGACTGACTATCGATTCTAAGTCTGTAACACCGGCAAAACTTGCTGCACATTGAAACGTTTCAGGATGTTTTACCACAGCCATTAGTGCCGCATAGCCGCCGTAACTTGCACCACCTATACAAATTTTATTTTTGAGTGCATACTTTTCTGCAATCAACCAGTTTGCCGCATCTTGTAAGTCATCTTGCATCTTTCCTCCCCAACCTTGATTTGCTTCATTAAAGAAGTCAAAACCATAACCAAAAGAGCCTCTAAAGTTAGGTTGGAAAACCACAAAGCCTCTGCTTGCCAATAGTTCAGACCAGTAATCAAAGCCAGCGTAGTCGCGAGAGTATGGTCCACCGTGTGGAAAGATGATTGTTGGAGCAGCCGCATCGAATGCTTTAGGTAGGGTTAAGTAACCCTCAATTTCTAGGCCGTCACGCGCTTTAAACGATACCCTTTGTTTGCCCAAATAATTGTCACCGGTAATATCCGGATATAAACGTCCTAACCCTGCCAAAGAGCTGGTTTCTCTGTCACCAATCAGATATGTACCGGAGTCTTGGTCTGAATCGCCGTACGCTATGTATTTTTTATTATCCGCGCTCATACTTATAACAACGGTGTCGTAGTTTGGTAATGCCGCTTTAAGTGAGCGTTGAAGGCGTTTGCGGTCTTCGTCCCAGTAAATTCTCGAGTTATCAAGGTTGGAATGGCTGAAGCCTATGGCTCTGCCGTCGTGTGAATAAATGATACTGCCATCAAAATCATAGTCTGGATCGGAGAAAATAAGCTGAGGTAAAAGCGGGCGTTTAGTAATGTCTGCTTTAAACAGCGCATTTTTACCATTATGAAGTGCGGTGAGGTAAATAATATTTGGGTCTTTATCAAATCCAAGAATATGGATAGCTTCCGGGCCACGAGCCTGAAAGGTATAGAAATCGGTTAAATCCTTCGTCTCATTATCATAGAGCATATAATAGGCAGTGATCCCTTCAAACCCATAACCCATTCTTACATTGCCTTGTTGATCGGCTATCCAGCTAGATATTTTTCTTCTTGCTCGAACAACTTTCTCGCGTCTATCTTTAGCTATATCTAAGATATAAACGCTCGGCTTGTTTGCCATATCAAAGTCAGTTTGAACCAATATCTTGTTTGGTTGTTCTGGCAGTATGCTAATCACGTCATCTTGAAATTGTGCCGAAATTTCATAGCGATAAGCACGGTTGATTTGAACTAATTCATCCGTAGGATTTTTTAAATCAAATTTAAATAAACGAGATGAGGTGTATTTTACACCTCGCTGCACTTTGGTGTAATTCGCACCAAATAAGAGCATGTCATCACTGGCCCAATCGTACCAACCAAGTGCTATCGTTTTATTATCAGTTTGCAGGATATAATTTTTTTTATGCGTTTTTAGGTCATGAACAGTAAGAACAAGGTTTCCTTCATAATTTTGTAAATACGCAACGGCCTTACCACTGGGTGAGAGTGAAACTTTACTCATATTAGGTAGTTGTGCGTAACTCTCTACGGGTAACTGGGCGTTAGCAGAGATGGTGCAGAGCAGTGCAGTGGCAAATAGAATTATATTTTTCATTTTCTGAAGTATAGTGTATTAAGTTCCTTTAATTTGCCAACATTATTATCTATTTTTAGACCAAACTCCAATCTATATACATTTACATAAACTATCATTAGCGGTAATTCAGGAGAAACAAGCACAAAAGTTAGCTACATTGTGCTCACCTTAAAATGGTCATTATTGGGGCTGCGTACGCATTAAATAATTCATACGCAGATTGAAAGCTAACTTTTAGCCTATTTTACGTTAATTGGATTTGAGGCGTGAGTTTGGTAATCAGTATAACCTTGTTCACCTCCACCAAATAATGTCTCAGACTGATGTTCATTTAAGAGCAAGTCATTTGCCAGCCTGTAGGGCAAATCAGGGTTTGAGATAAAAGGACGACCAAACCCAATCATATCAGCCCAACCTTCATTAAGAGCTTGTTGGGCGCGCCCTTTCGTATACTTTCCGGCATAGATTAATACGCCATTAAATGCCTCTCTAATTGCGTATTTAAAATTCAGAGGCATATCTGGCGCGTCTTCCCAATCCGCTTCTGCGATGTGCACATAGCATACGTTGAGCGCAGTTAGCTGTTTAATTGCCGCGAGGTATGTCTGCTCAGGGTTTTCATCTACTGTACCATTTAAGGTAGTAAGCGGCGCAAGTCTAACACCCACTTTGTCACTGCCAATTTCTTCACTCACCGCCGTCACGACCTCACGCAAAAAGCGAATGCGGTTATCAACAGAGCCACCATAGCCATCAGTCCTTTGATTTGAGTGAGAGTCTAAAAATTGATTAATCAAATAACCATTCGCTGCATGCAGTTCAATTCCATCAAATCCTGCTTGCATCGCGTTACGTGCAGCGTGTCGATATTCGTTAATAACATTATTGATGTCTGCTTGGGTCATTGCTCTAGGTGTTTGAGCTTGAATAAAATCAGGGGAGTCATTTTCATCGATGAAAACTTTCACACCCTGAGCTTGAATTGCTGAAGCTGAAATCGGCTGAAGCCCAGCGGTATTACTTTGGTGCGATACTCGCCCAACATGCCAAAGCTGCGCAAACATAACACCGCCTGCATCATGCACTTGTTTTGTGACTTGTTTCCAGCCAGCAACTTGGGCGTCTGAATAGATCCCCGGTGTCCAAGCATACCCCTTACCGAGTTGCGATATTTGTGTCCCTTCACTAATAATTAAACCAGCCGTTGCACGTTGTGCGTAATAGGTTGCCATCAAACTGTTAGGGATATCCCCGGGTTGACTTGCCCGCGAGCGGGTCATAGGCGGCATCACTATGCGATTGCTCAATGTTTTACCAGCTAAGTTAATCGACTCAAATAAATCAGCCATTTGGCCTCCTCAACGTTTATTTTCACTATGAGAAGCTTAACGGTTTAAAATATTTTCATTAACCGCAATAAATACAAAACATATTTGTAAAAAATGAAAAAGCTATAGCGTGAGCCTAGGCGCAATGTAGTCTAGAAATGCCGAAATCCGAGAGGATACACCACTATTTTGATAATACACGGCTTGTACTGCTTCTCTGCGATTTGGCGAAATAATTTGCTCGGTAAAAACTTCAACAAGTCTTCCGGCTTTTATATCTTGCCTCACCATAAAGTTAGATAGCAGTGCAATGCCATGGCCAGCAATACATAATTGCCTCACGGTCTCGCCACTGGATGCGCTAATAGAAAACTTGAGCTGTTGCGGATTTTGTAAAGGCCAGACGTTGAGATGTGGGGCATCGGTAAAACCTATCAAGTTATGATGTGGAAGATCAATCAGTGGTTCATTACCTACAAATTTGCTTAAATAGTCAGGGCTTGCTACAAGATGAAGTTTACTGCGACCTAACAAACGCGCATGAAGATTGGAGTCAGCCAAGTCACCAATTCGTATTGCGATATCGGTTTTATGCTCCAGCAAATCGATGATGCTGTCATGACTTGTTATTTCCAAAGTAATATCGGGAAAGGCCTCATTAAAACCTTTTAATATAGGCGTAAGCTGGTGAAAAACGAAAGGACTTGCAGCATCCACTCTTAATTTACCAGCTGGCGAAAATCGTAACAGCTTTAACGCCTCTTCACCTTGCTCAATGGTATTGAGTGCCTGCCGCGCATAGCGTAAAAATAGCTCTCCTTCTTCGGTTAACTCTATCCGTCGAGTCGTTCGATTGAATAAGGTTACACGCAGGGACTTTTCCAGTCGAGTTACTGCTCTTGAGACCTTTGCAACTTGTTCGTCCATCAGATTTGCTGCAGCGGAAAAACTGCCAGTATCGACAACACAGATAAAAGCTTCTAGATCTTCGGTTTTTGAGCTAACGGTCATGTGTATTCCTTTTCATTTTCTACAAAAGTATTTTGTCATTTTCGCTATTTTTTGCAAATAAAAAAGCTTTCACACTACACCAACTTATTGCTTATCACGTTAAAAGGGTTATTTATGCCGCTTGCATTACTGGCGCTGACATTAAGCGCATTTGCCATTGGTACCACCGAATTTGTCATTGTTGGTTTAGTACCGACCATTGCTTCCGATTTATCAGTTTCGCTGCCAAGTGCAGGTTTACTGGTGAGTTTATATGCCATTGGCGTTGCTGTTGGTGCGCCCGTTTTAACCGCACTGACAGGGCGATGGAATAGGAAATCTGTATTACTTAGTTTGATGGCACTATTTGTCTTTGGCAATCTGCTTGCGTGGCAAGCGCCAAGTTATGAAAGCCTCATTTTAGCGAGGATCATGACAGGGCTCGCTCATGGTGTGTTCTTCTCGATTGGCTCTACGATTGCAACTAGCTTGGTCTCAAAAGACAAAGAGGCAAGTGCCATCGCCATTATGTTCACGGGACTGACCGTTGCGCTCGTAACAGGTGTCCCCTTGGGTACTTGGATTGGCCAACAGTTTGGCTGGCGAGCCACTTTTCTAGTAGTTTCTGCTTTAGGTGTTATCGCTCTCTTGGGAAGTGCATTATTAATTCCAAAGAACCTAAAGCAAAGCGCATCTGCCAATCTATCTGAGCAGGCAAAGGTATTATTGCAACCCAGATTACTGCTCGTCTATCTTATGACCATACTCGGCTACGGTGGAACCTTTACGGCATTCACCTATCTTGCGCCAATTTTACAACAGGAAGCTGGTTTTAACGCCGCTACAGTCAGTATTATTATGCTAGTTTATGGCGTATCTGTTGCAGTTGGCAATATCTATGGCGGAAAATTAGCAGATAAAAAAGGGCCGATAAGCGCTCTGACCATCATCTTCGCGTTACTCTCGGTCATTTTGGCTGTGTTGACATTTACCATGCAGTCGAAAATCGGCGTGGTGATCACAGTACTAGTGTGGGGAGCATTTGCTTTTGGGAATGTACCTGGTCTTCAGGTCTATGTTGTACAGCTAGCCGAAAAGTTTAGTCCAAAAACGGTGGATGTCGCATCGGGGTTGAATATCGCTGCCTTCAACGTTGGAATTGCGCTCGGTTCTGTCTTAGGTGGCCAAATTGTTGAAAATATGTCGCTGCAGGACACCGCTTGGGTAGGGGCACTTATCAGCGCTGCAGCCTTATTAGCAACCCGTTTTAGTGGCTATCTAGATAACAGATCTTTATTGAAGGCTCAAGTTGTAGAGTAGGTGGCGGCTCATCCGGAGGAATTTTGCTAAAAGATCGCCACGTGAAGTGGCTCCTACGAAAAAAGCAATCTGGTTTAGCAAATATTCAAGCCACACTAAAATAGGAGCAGGTTAATCCTGCGAGCTTTAAAGCAATCTGGTTTAGCAAATATTCAAGCCACACTAAAATAGGAGCAGGTTAATCCTGCGAGCTTTTGTTAAAAGATCGCCACGTGAAGTGGCTCTTACGAAAGGCAATCTTGTTTAGCAAATATTCAAGCCTCACCAGAGTAGGAGCAGGTTAATCCTGCGAGCTTTTGTTAAAAGATCGCCACGTGAAGTGGCTCCTACGAAAGGCAATCTTGTTTAGCAAATATTCAAGCCACACTAAAATAGGAGCAGGTTAATCCTGCGAGCTTTTATTAAAGATCGCCACCTGAAGTGGCTCCTACTAAGCTAAAGTGCAAGTGCTACACTATTGTTTGGGGATCGCATTTCCTTTAAACGACACTTTGATATTCGTCACTTTACTTAAGTCATAAAGCTGTGGATTTTTCAGCTTAATTGACCAAGTGGTAAACGGAGTTGGTTTAAAGTAATTAATCGCATAATCGTTTGCGATTGCACCACTGGTGATTGGATCTATGCGCGTCGTTTCACTATCTAACAGCTCGTAACTTACCAATCGGTATAACGACTCTGCACTAAATTGATAGGATTGCCCTTTAAACCTATCTTGATATGAACCACTAGATCTTACTTCGATATCATAGCGCTGGTTCTCATTTAACCCCGAACCTTCTAGTACAACATTGACCTCGTCTAATCTAACTCGATCAAACTGGGAAAAATCAATATCTTCCAACGACAGCGTAAAACTCATTTCACCATCTTGCGCAAAATCCAGCAATTGCTGCGGCGCATCTAACTCTTCTATGGTGAGCATAAAATCTTGAGGTCGAGGGTTAAAACGCAATAATGACGCGGCCTCTTGTTCACGTAGTAAAGCTAAGTCGTGACGGTATTCTTGATAACTTTGATTAAGGCTTGGTGTCACCATGGTGTCATCAAGAGACCAGTAGCTAAATGCCGCCTGATAGTTTGTTAGTGCAACAAATATCGGCCGTTTTAGATTATTCAAAGTCCGGAATAGCTGTTCCTCCATGTCCTGAATTTCATCTAGACTGTTTTGATTATTTTGTAAAAATGCATCTATACGATTGATCTGTTTAAGTTTTGCATCAGCGGTGATGCGCAAATCTATCTGTCTAGATTGCTCCTGGGCAATATCAATCTCTACAGCAACTATTGCCTTACCATGATTAATCAACTTTTCGATAGCAACAAGGTAGTCACTTGCACCATCAATGTCTTCATCTATGGCCTTTTTCATTTGTGCCTTAGCAGTTATTAAAAATTCGTCCCAAATTCGATTTGCCTCTTCTTTGGTCGGAATGAGTGAATTAAGGCGATTGAACTCTTGTGCAAGCTCACTACTAGAAAACGGATCAGCGGTTTTTTGTGATAACACGTTTAACTGGCCGCTAACCGTTTGTACTTTATCCATTAATGACGCGATATCATCAATTTTGGTTTTTAACTCATTGATCTCTTGGATTGTGGCGGGCAAGCTCGCAACTAAGTCTTTCAAGCCACTGGTATCTCCCCCCGCAGCACCGGCAAATGCAGTGCCCGCACTAATTACGGTTTCAAGTACTTTAAGCCCAATTTCAGTGATTTTATCTAGTTTGTAGTCCAAAATTCCTTGTTGAAACTCGACCCCTGAATAGAAGACATTATTTTCTTGTCCGCTGAATGATGCTTTTTGTTGATCAAGTGTTTTTGCCAAGCTCGTCAGTTGCTCTACAGAGCGAGAGATAATTCGTTGCTCAGCAGATGCAACGTCGAATAGGTTATCCTGCATCAAAGTGAGATCTTGGCGCTTGTTTTCTAAACTTCGGCCTTGTTTCTGAAAATTATCGTAGCTATCCTGATATGCCTCCATCGCGTCAATATATGCTTTAATCGTTAACTCATAAAAGTCGCGGGATAGGCTAGGCACATAGTTTTTGTTAAGTGTTGCGTACGACAAAAACTGTTTAAAGTTAGCAAGCTGCAAGTAAAAATTCTTTGCTTGAACGGAAGATTCTCTAACATCATGAGCTGCGTTTAAAATAGCTTCAGGCCAGCTCAACATCTCAATACTTAACGCTGGATTTTGATCATAGATAGAAGTCGCCATATCGAATGACTTTTCAAATGCATCTAAAAAGTACTCTTTATGCACAGAGATGAGCGACGTTAACGCTGGCGAAATAGGCGTTGCGAACTTATTGCCTTGTATAACTTGATATAGCGTACCAAATGAGTCTGGAGCAATACTAAAGCGTTCAATTTCACCATCGCTTGGCGAATGAGCTGTGATTATATTGATATTAGCCTCAACTTTATCAGCCATAAATACCAATGTTGATGCTTGAGCATTTTGGGTATCTAAATTGATACTCACCGTACCATTACCCATTATTTTACGTGCGACGATAAAAATTCGTTTGTTTGGCGCATCGAAAATCATGTTTCGGTCGATTTCCACCGTGTCAGCAGCAATGACGATAGTATTATGATCTCTTGCACTAGTAAGCACGTCATTCAAATTGACATGTAAGGCTGAGACCAAATAATTTTGTGTGTCTATCTGTTGTTGATTTGAAGTCGTAACGCTCGGTAGGTTTTGACTTAGCTCAAGATTATATAGCTCATTCCAAGTCGCAGCTTGGCTCGAAAAAGCGCAGCCAATCAACAGGCTGAGTAAAGTTGGTTTCATAGTAACTCCTTGTTGCAACATAAAACACCAACCTATTGAGCGCTCTATGAGAGTAGATCGCTCAATAGCTGTTGATTTATGATGCTAAAAATTTAAACTTATTGATGTTTACTGCTGTGATGTAGGCAGGTAGGCGTTTTGTAGAAACGTCCTTGCTTTGTCTGCAATGTCTTTCCATGAGTTGCTGGCATTGCTAGCAAGAGGTGAAGAAACGATCCCTGCAACAATCACATTGGCATTACGTAATGCATTTTCACTGTCTAATTGAGTCAATACATCTCGAAGAGACTGCATATCTCCATACAAAGACTGCCAGTGCACTTGAACTTTGCGTACATTACTCAGCGCAGTTTCAATTTTTTCGTTCATGCCTTCCACTTGACCTTTGGCAATTTGATAAGAGGCCGCTAGACTCATCGCGTGAGCGAGTTCCTTATTCGCCGTCTCAATTTGAGATTCTACTTTATTAATCTCGCTCTTTACTTCCTCTAACTGAGCACCTTGGATACTACCGCCAATGATTAGCCCAAGTATGCCGCCAAGACTACTTAAGCCAATACCGGTTTTTAAATCACTCTTTTCATCATTCAGATCGTTAAGTCGTCGTTGTAATGTGCTAATTCGGTCACGTATATTAGCTGGCTGGTCTTTGTTTAAAATGTCCTCAAAAGTGCCTTCTAGTGTATTTAATTGTCCAGAGTGTGTAGTTAAATCTCCTTGAAAGGAAACAAGTTGATCTACCACTGTTTGGGTTTTTGTTAGATTACCATCAACAAAATTCATGAAGGTGTTTAGAAATGAAATCGCTACTTGTCTGCTTTGCTCAGCAGCTTGCAAATCTCCGCTTAGCGACGCGTTATGTAGCTTTGTTAGTTCATCGATAAATGGTTGAATTAGTAATACATGGGTATCGGAGTAATTCGCTAATTTTGTCGCAAGGTCAATGATGCTAGGATAAAGCTTATGATTCCAATTCTGACCCGACGCATTGATTGATTCAAAGGTTGTCATTAGTGCAATGTAGTCGTTATTTAGAGGCGTATCTGCTGGATATCGCGTCGCACTTCTAAAGGCAGCTTCGTTATTAGGTAAGCTAACAGCTGACTCAGCAAAAACTTGAATTGTGTGCCATTGCTCCTGAGTAAGTAGGAAGTCATTCGAGCCAACATCTATAAACAACGGTGAACCTTCAATATCACCTTGAAGTGTATCGTACATAATTGGTGAGATTTCTGGGACGTCGGTATTCGCAGTTGCAAGCTGACTAAGCCCAAATAATTGGAGTGACGTTACGATAGCGATTGCGCTTTTCTTTAACTTAATTGATTTCATCTTTCATATTCCTTAATCAATCGGTGTTCTAACTGTTAAGTTGCACTAGACCTATTCTGGTTTAAAAGGTGCAACTGAAGATAAAAGTGCATGTAGTTAAAATGTTAACCAAATGTACTTTTAATATTATTGATATAGGGACAATGAGAATGGAAGAACTTCTACACTTTCTAACAAATTGAGGAAATTAGTTGCATTTTCAATAACACCAAACATCACGGCATACAATCTACAAAACAACAAATTAAGTAAATGAAAGTTAACAAAAACGAGCTATAACCTGGCCATCCATAGCTATAGATGTAGGGGGTTTTGTTACAAACAGATAGTTAACAGCTTATTTTTATAGCCACTTTCGCTCAAAATTCAACCTTAATTAAACTGTTTCATAAAATCGAACTCAATGTTTCTGCCGCTATAAATGAGACGCGTGTTCTTTGTTGAAGAAATAAATTCAATCTATTGACAGCTATCTGATCTTGGCCAGAAAAATCAAAGTAACTACCCGTTAGTACAGCCACTTTAAGTTATATAAATGACTTAAACATTCAAACAAGGTTAAACCTAAAACGATTAAGGAAATTATCAATAACCACTTTTAGCTAGGCAGGGGAAATAACACTGAATTTGGTATAGACCAAAACACATATTTCATTTATAACTGTTAAAAACAAATATTTAATTTATGTAATATTTATGTAATTTTATTTGAGTGCGGCGGTCTTTATCTTATAAAGTAATGTGAAAAGAGAAGTTAAATGAACAAACTAAGAAGAATGATGATATTTAAGGGGGTGGTAGAGTCAGGATCACTGACCAAAGCCGCGGAGAAGTTATCTTTGTCTAAGTCAGTGATCAGCCAACATCTCAAGAAACTAGAAGAAGAGATAGGAACACCACTACTATATAGAAACACACGAAGCCAATCATTGACCAACGTTGGTAAAGACTTCTATGCGTACTGCCTTGAAATCAGCCATTTATCAGAGTTAGCTTGGGAGAAAGCAAGATCTAAGCAATCAGTACTGGCAGGGCAGTTAACAGTGACAACATCCTATGCTTTGATGCAAACCATCGTTGCACCTGCACTATGTAAGCTGATTAAAACGCACCCTAAAATCCGCCTGAATTTAATTAATGAAGATCGCCATCTCAATCTAGTGGAGCGGGGGATAGATCTTGCTGTTAGAGTAGGTAAAAGCACAGATGTGGAGCAATCACAACAATATATTGGTTCATTTAGAGACGTGCTATATAAAGCAAAGGACAGTGAATTTAACGACACAACCGCTCCTTACATTGCAAACTCTTGGGAAAGCAAAGTCACAAATTATGAATTTATACATACAACACAAAATATCGTTAAACCGCTTTCATTCAAAGCACATCACAAAACCAATTCCGTTAGCGATACAATAGGGCTCATTGAAAGCGGTTTGGGTATTGGATTAGTGCCAGAAATCATCGCATTTAATAATCATAACTTGGAGCGAGTAGATCCCGAATTCGAGCTGGAAAAAGTGGAGGTATTTTGCATTCATAAAGGTAGTACTGATGTACCCGCGACGATACGAATTGCGCAAAGTGCTATTAAAAGCTATATGGATGCTCATCAATTTGTATTGAAAAATGCTGCGATGCACTAGTGAGCGCCAGATGGAATGCAGTCCTCATTTGCGTTACTAAAAATCTACGTTATGCTTGCAGTAGTTTAAGAAAATTATTTCACTCTAAACATGAAGTTAAAGGAAAATCTATTCTCCCGTTGTACCTTGGTATTTGGGCTAATATTGTTTGCGATACTGAGCCAAAGTACTCAAGCGGAAATAACCATCGCGGTTGTAGGCAAAACTAAAAATGACACCTTTTATGAACAATCGTATAAAGGGTGTGTAGACTTTGCGAAACAACATCCAAATGTAGAGTGTATCTACGATGGTGCAGACGACTATCAAGATTTTAGAACACAAAGCCTAATCATTAATGAACTATTGAGTAAAAAGGTAGACGGGTTATTAATATCAACTACCGATTCAAACTACCTCGTGTCACGTTCACTCAAAAAGGCAAAGCAATTGAAGATACCAGTGATCACTTTTGACTCTGACCTTTTAACAGAGCATAAAGATTACCGTCTCGCCTATGTAGGAACCGATAACTTTGCATTTGGTGTTGCACTTGGAGAAGCCGCTAAACCTTATAAAAAGGCCGCGCTTCAATCGTTTTGTATTCAAACAGGTCATCACTCAACACCTAATTTGGATAAAAGAATCAATGGCGTTAGATATGCACTCTCTACACATACAATAGACAATCTTACAAAAACAGAGAATGATCTCAAGCAAGGCTGGCAAGAGTACGAACGATGCCCACTTTACACAATGGGTAAACGCGAAGATGCGATAAGCCAACTATTGACCTTGCTAAGTTATGAAAATCCCCCGATTTTTATTGCTGTCGCTGGCTTCGCTCAATTTCACTCTAATTATATTGAACGCGTATTACCATACAAAGAGAAGATCAAAAATAACAATGCTGTGATCATTTCCGCAGATACAGAAGAAATGCAACTTAAAGCTTTGGAAAAGGGACTTTCAACAATCAATATTGGCCAAAACCCCTTCGAAATGGGCCAAAAAGGAGCGGAATTACTTTACAATACGATAGCTCTTGGCCAGTCACCTTCCAAGGACAACTACTACTTAGACTTTCATTACTGCAACCAAACAAACGCTCTTAGATGTACCGTTAACCATTAGCTTTAATGACCTTGCTATACGAAACCCTAGTCTCGATCAAAATGACGGATAGGTTTCGACATCTATTTTCCACGCCAAGAAAACAATACTAAAGTACCAATTAAAAAGTCTATTTAAAGACGTAAAACACCATAAAATCTGGTTTTTCGGTTATTCATTGACCGCTGACTCAAAAAATACGACAATGGTAGTATATTAAGTGATGTTATTGTAAACAAAAAATTTACATTAACTCTATTTTATTGGAGTGGCTATGAAACTTAACTTTACAACCTTAGCGTTAATATCAGTTGTTGGTACAGCAAGTGCTGCCGACAATTTAGTCGTTAACGGCTCGTTTGAAACATCAGGCAATATTTCTGGTGATTGGGCGTTATTTGACAACCTCCAAGGTTGGAATAGAGAGGGTGCCAGATTCGAAATTCAAAAGCAAAGCCTTGGTATTATCGTGCCTCAAAACGGCAATCAATACCTAGAGCTTGACTCAACTGCAAATTATACAATCTACCAGAATATCCCAACAACGGCTGGAAAAAAGTATAAAGTGAGTTTTTATTACTCGCCTCGAGTGGTAAACAATAACTCAACTAATCGTGCACGTGCATGGTTTGGTGACAACACACTAGTGACGATGAATGCAACGACCCGAGGCTGGACAAAGTACGAGTATACGGTTGAAGCGACTGGTAGTTCGACACAATTACGCTTTCAGGGGTTAGGCACTTCTGACTCATATGGTGCGTTACTAGACAACGTAGTCGTAACAGAAGAGGAAGACGTTACACCTCCAGAGCCTCCAGTAACTTGTAAAGTAGGCGTGTATGGCATCAATAACTTTGGTGAAGACAGCAATAGCTATGTTTATAAATTCGACATGGTTAATGGTACCTATGCATACATTGATGGCGTCGCTAATACAGCTTCAAACATTGCTGCGCACAATGGTGCACTTTACTTTATGGAACAAAACGACAGTGCATCTAAAGCTTCATCACTTTGGAAGGTTTCACTAGATAGTGCAGAGCAGACTTTAGCTGCTAATGCAGTTTCATGGCCATTATACCGTTCAGCAGTAACGCCAGACGGTACTAAATTACTTGCAAGCAGCAAAACTTATCTTTATGAGTTTGACATGCAAACAGGCGCAAAAACAGTGCTTGGAAAACTAAGCTATGCAGGTGACGACTTCTCACACGGTGATATCGCTTATTCAGCAGATACTAACGTGATTTACGTACTAACAGGTAAAGCACTTTACACACTAGATAAAGGCGACATGTCTTTAGATCTCGTTGGCGAGCATGGTGTAAATTGGGCATCGGGTTTAGCAGTAAGCTCAGACGGCACGTTATACGTATCTGGCCGTAATTCAGGTGAAGACGCGAAGATCTACACACTAGATCCAAACACTGCAGAAGCAACCTTTGTAATGGATGGCCCTGAGCACATCAACGACTTAACGTACGTAGCCAACTACTGCGAATAAATTAAGAAACAAGTAGACTGTAGACAAGGCGAGGGGAAACCCTCGCTTTTTTCGTTTTGGCGCTTTGACGCGACCTATCTATTTAACATAACGTAAATTATAGGCTTATCTACACAGTATTGCATAATATGTGCAGATGTCACTATAATATGTCCAATACTAACCAATATCGGACTTATCATGATTTTACCATTGGTCGACACCTTAAAGCAGCTTAGGTATCAAATCGCCCATCTTGAAGATGATACGCTTGGGCATGAATATCCAGAGCTGGAAAAATTCTTGGCTCGTCAAGGTAAATCAATACCGGTACATAGCGAGCTACAGTTCCTATTTCAGTTTTTGTATGTTTACGGTCGTAAGTCTGAAGCAACTTTTAACCGCTTTCGTAATGAGCTTGAGCGCTTTTATTTATGGTCGTGGCTGGTTGCTGAGAAGTCAGTGTTTGAGCTAAAACGCGAAGACATCGAGGCATATGTGGATTTTGTGGTAGAGCCAGATAACGCATGGACACAAACTTCTGTGCAGTGGCGTTATAAACAAAACCAAGGTATCCGTCAGGTTAACGAAAATTGGCGGCCATTTGTTCTCAAAGAAAACGGCGCTAGCCAGCAAACGTTGGCAGCAATGTTTACCGCGCTCAATGTGTTTTACAAGTTTGCCATTTTAGAAGAAAAATCATTTGCTAACTTTGTTCCAGTGGTTAAGAAAAATAGCCCGTATTTAGTTGTTCAATCGCAAATCAACCTTCCTGATACGCTGAGTGATTTGCAATGGGAATATGTTTTTGGTGTAACACATGATTTAAGTGAACAGCAGCCGGACCTAGAACGAAATCTTTTCGTATTAGCTTGCTTAAAAGGCTTGTATTTACGCATTTCAGAGCTATCTGACCGCCCTCATTGGTCACCAGTAATGAGTCACTTTTGGCAAGATCAAGATGACTTTTGGTACCTAAGAATTATGGGTAAAGGCAATAAGCTAAGGGATGTAACGCTTAGCGAAGACTTTATCAGTTATTTAAAGCGTTACCGGCAGTACCGGGGGTTAAGCGCCCTACCTCGCGTTGATGAGCCCTACCCAATTGTTCATAAACTAAGGGGCCAAGGCGGTATGAACGTTCGTCAATTACGCCGTATTGTTCAGCAAAGTTTTGACTTAGCAGTGGCTAAACTAAAGGAAGATGGCTTTACAGAAGAGTCAGAGCAACTCGAAGCCGCAACTTCACACTGGCTAAGACATACAGGAGCAACGCATGATGCGCAACACCGCCCGCTAAAACATCTATCTGAAGATTTAGGTCACGCTAAAATCGCAACAACAGATCAAATTTATATTCAAACAAATATTAAAGAACGCGCCAAATCGGGTTTGAAACGGAAGATTTAGGCTCAGAACGTTCGGTCTGGATTTTAAGGAGTATATATGAGCTCAAGATCATTGGTAATAATTGAAGATGACTTAGGCCTTGCGGAACTGCTTAGGCGCTTCTTTGAAAAACATGGTTTTATCGTGAGTATCCAAAATGATGGAGTGAGCGGATTGGCGCATGTCCTGCAACTTCAGCCGGATTTTGTATTGCTTGATTTGATGTTGCCAAATAAAGATGGTTTCGAGATCTGCAGGTCACTACAAAACAGGTACAATGGTAAATTGATTGTGTTAACCGCGAGTCACGATGATATAGACGAAATTACGCTATTAGAAATGGGGGCTGATGACTTTATTCATAAGCCAGTCAACCCACGAATTATCCTAGCGAGATTTCGAAAACTAGTTCGCCTAGCAGAAGAAAGTGAGAATAAACAGCAAAACGGGCACGTGATCCGTGTTGGCCCCTTCTCATTTAACTCATCGACAAGGCAAGCAAGCCAAGATGGTATACCGCTTGGTCTCTCAGACAGTGAATACACATTATTCCATTTTTTGGCGTCTAATGTTGACTCTATTCTAAGTCGCGACCAGATTTCAACTCAGCTGTACGGCCGATCATTTGATGGTTTCGATCGTACAGTTGACAATAAAATCATGAAGATAAGAAAGATTATCGGTGATGAAATGCCCTATCAACACCTCATCACTGTAAGAGGGAAAGGATATATTTTTGTAAATAGCAAGGAAACTGAATGACAAGCATACGTTTTGCATTTGCAAGCTTACTCTTTGCTAGTTTGTTTTTAGTGATAAATCCCCTTTTGACTTCTCTAGCTACAAGTTATTTCTCAAAAGAGCTGAAAAAGGATGTAGAGCTTGATTATCTAGCCTATGTTTATGCTTTAGATGCAGCTCGCCCTGGCTTGGATGATGCTCAGTGGCAAGCTTTACTTGCCCAGATCTCAGAAAAAAGTAATCTAAAAGTACAGACACTAGATAGACCAGCATTTGAGCAAACGACTAAGTTAGTCATCGAAAACGTTTATGATGAGGAATTACAAACCGTAATCGCAAAAATACAAGGTAAAGAGTTAATAGCGTTTTCTGCGCTTGGAGTGCAAGGCTCTGCAGGGGCGATCCTCAATTTTATTCAGTATGGTTTACCCTTAGGACTAATCCTAGTCCTATTTTTGTTGCACTCACTTTGGTTGCAATTTCGACTTTCTAGGTTAGAACATGCTAGTAAATTAATTGCACAAGGATTGTTATCTAAACGTGCTGATACCGGACTTTTAGCAGTCGGACGTGTCAATTACGCCTTTAATCAAATGGCTGAAAAATTAGAGTTTGCCTTTGCACAGCAAAGGAATATGATCAGAGCCGTATCTCACGAGCTCAAAACGCCATTATTCCGACTTCAGCTCAAGCTTGAGTTGCTTGATGTTCCACCAAAGAACAAAAATCTGGTTCGAGAGTTATTTGAGGAATGTGAAGAGCTTGAAATGCTGGTGCATGAGATTTTGGAGTTCAGTAAAGTAGAACAGTTTTCCGCAAAGACCAGCGTTTCCAATTTTGATTTGAGTACACTAATTAATGAATACATCGTCACTTTAGAAAAGTATTGTAATCACCCTATAATTATAAATTGTCCAAACTCAGTATGGATAAGAGCCTGCCAAACAGATGTTAAACGCGTGCTTCATAACTTAATTGTTAATGCTGATAAATTTGCAGTCGAGCAGATCCGTGTTTCACTAAGTTTATGTAACGCTCAACTTCTCTTAACTGTGGAAGATGATGGCATTGGCATTGCAGAAGATAAACATGAGTTAGTCTTCCAAGCCTTTTTTACGGTAGATGAAAGTCGCTCAGGAAGAAGACGGGGTGCAGGCCTTGGCTTGACCATCGTAAAAGAAACTTTATTGAACTATGACGCTGAGGTCTCGGTAAGCAGAAGTGAACTCGGTGGCGCATGTCTAACTATCAATTTGTCCCCAATGTTGATCTATTAACTATGACAAACCCCTGACAAATCCGCGACAATCAAATCACTACTTACACTTTAAAATAACTTCATATTTTAATCGATAGGAAGTTATGATGAAAAAATTCAACTTAAGACCGATCACTTTAATCTTGTGTATCGGCCTTGCTGGTTGCCACTTTGACGAAAATAAAAGCAGCGTAGAGGTTGTTCAACAAACGCAAAGAAATGAGCTTTGGTATTCGGAACATTATGGTGAAATAAAACAAATAGTTGATGAGCGTCTAGTGACCTGGCAAGTAACAGGCTCCTCTTGCTATCCAATTCTGACATTAGACCCTCTTCCGTTATTTGACGCGTTTAGCGCCAAAAGTGCAGGCTTGCTTACCTATAAACGACCCTACGATTCTGGCCCTGTAAAATACACTGAAATATCCAGTCTCGATGAAGTCTGTAAAGACGGATTTATATCTACCTCTGATAAAAGTGACTATACCTTTGACGCACAGGCAATCTTTGAACTTTTTTGGCTGGATATGAAAAATCACTATGCATTTTTCTCTGAGCGTAATGTAGATTGGGACGCTGTTTATAACCGGTATGCTGGGCAGCTAAGTGATGCCAATGAGACAAACCTACTAGGCGTATTTCGTGAAATACTTGAACTACTAAATGATGGTCACACCAGGCTTTATTTTAGCCTTGAAGAAGAACCGATAAATTTTGAAGCTAAACCTACCCTATTCAAAAGGTTAGAACGAGAAGCAGTTGATCTAAACTTGACTGGTGAGCTTGCTGAAAAATATATTGAAACGCAAACGAATCAACTACAAATGACGATTGCACAATATCTGGATCAAGAGACAAAGCAAGACTTTATAATACGTAAACAGCAAAGTTCGAATGGCCCTAATTGGGGAGTGATTAACACTGGTGGTCAACATATTGGTTATTTGAAACTCTATCATTTTCAAAACTTTATTGATGTAGCAGGTATTGAGCGTCAAGATATTAGTTATGCCAATGCGGCTTTCAACGATTTACTGGATGAAATTTTCACAGACTTATCCCGTACTAATCAGCTGATTATTGATATTCGCGATAATGAAGGTGGCCATGACATACAAGCACTAGAATTAATCAAGCGCTTTATCTCACAAAATACGCTTGTTTGGGATATTAGTACATTTTATGATGGGGCGTTGCATCAGCTGACATCGGTTTATGCAGAGCCTGATAATGACAGGCCATATTATCTTAAAGATATTTATCTTCTAACCTCAAACGGTACTTTCAGTGCTGGCGAAACCTTTGCGTTGGCGATGTCTGCGCTCCCTCAAGTAACACTGGTAGGACGCGCTACAGCTGGTGCTACCTCTGATACTTTTCCACGGATGCTGCCTAATGGTTGGATTTATGAGCTTAGTAATGAGTACTATGAAAATAGTTTGGATTTGAATGTGGAAGTGCTAGGTGTTCCTGTTGACGTTGAAGTCGATCCCTTCGACATCACATTTAGAAAAGAGAACAAAGATGCGGCGATTGAAAAAGTATTGTCACTACTAAGCTATGAGCCTTAACTATGAAAAAAGGACATCCACTGATGTCCTTTTTATCATTTAAGGATTTTAGCAAAAAAACGATGGATTGAACTACTACATTTAACTCAACTAAATAGCATCACTTACGCTTAAAACGAACAATCAACTCGTGCATTTCTTTAGCAGTCGATTCTAGGTCTTTACTCTCTTGATGCACTTTGTCCGCGCTATCTAGGCTGTTGTTTGCAAGCTGTGCAATGTTTACGACTTGCTGATTAATGTCATCAGACACGGCCGCTTGTTGCTCAACCGAAGTTGCAATTTGCATCGACATATCACTAATTTGGATAACCGCTTGGGTGATTTGTTGTAGCATATCGGTGCTTTGATTCAGCTGTTCAATACCGTGAAGCGATTCTTCTTGGCCTTGCTGAGCAATGTCTACTGACGCTTGTGTGCTGCTGGTTAGTTCTTCAATAATTGCATGGATCTCTTTCGTCGACTCTTGTGTGCGCTGTGCTAGATGTCTAACTTCATCAGCAACTACTGCAAAGCCCCTACCTTGCTCACCAGCTCGCGCAGCTTCAATTGCTGCATTTAGTGCTAGCAAATTAGTTTGCTCAGCGATTTGTTCGATAATTTGTGCGGCTGCTGCAATTTTATCAGTTTGTTTAGAGACACCTTCAACAGAATTGCGGATGTCAGCAATGGTATTACTTAAATCACCAAAAGCAATTTTAGTTTTATTAGCGATCTGTTCTGTTTGAGAAGTCAAATCAAGGGAGTTCTGAGCATCTTTAGCACTCAGTTGCACGCTGTTAGAGACATCGTTGATGGTTGTTGTCATTTCATTCATTGCTGTGGCAACAAGCTCAGTCTCAGTTTGCTGCTTTTGTAAATCAGCATAGGTGGCTCGCGCTTCTTTACTCGCCGTATGCGCTCCTTTAGATACGTTTTGCGCCGCATGTTCAACACGCGTAAGAATTGTATCTAGGTGTGCCCTTTCGCTCTTTAAGCGGACTTGGATTGATGCCATAGTACCATCCCAAGTCGAATAAACTTGCTCAGATATCTCATCGCAAAAACTGTGCGCCAACTCAGATTCTAGTCTTCTCAGCTGTTCTTTATCGCGCCAAGTTGCATAGGCTGAATATGCCAGCATATTTGCCATCAACCAAAAAAATCCTGCAGACTCAGAAGCAAAATACCAAAGTGCCAGTGATGAGATGATGTTAAAGACTGGCCAAATCACGCGTAATTTGGGAAGACCGAAACTGCTTCCTTTATTAGTATTTACGTTTGTATAAAGTTGACTTGCCCGTTCAACCGTAGCCCTATCTGGGCAGCTTCTAACCGACTCATAGCCAATGATTTTGCCATTTTCTGTTATTGGCGTTACATAGGCATCTACCCAGTAGTGATCACCATTTTTACAGCGGTTTTTTACGATCCCCATCCATGGCTTGCCTGTTTTAAGCTGCGTCCACATTGTTTGAAACGCCACAGGTGGCATATCTGGATGTCGTACTATATTATGAGGTTGACCAACTAACTCATCACGAGAAAATCCACTAACATCAACAAACGCTTGATTGCAGTCAATAATATTTCCTTTCAGATCAGTGACGGAGATGAGTTTTACATCGCGAGGAAAGGTTTTTTCTCTTTGGGTTACTGGGTGGTTGGTTCTCATTAGACAAGTCCAAAACTAACAAAAAATTGATTTTCCCTTAAATATTTGCAGAAAAATACGCCCTCAATCCATGAATAGCAATAGAGAAGGGATTAATTAACGATAATTACAACTATAGTGTGAGTTAATTTTAGGCGCAAATTGATTTATGCCAGTTTAGATCGAAATTAGGCTTACTCCCGTATAGCCTTTCTTGTAAAATAATCCTAATAAAATGATAATCTAAGGAGCGTTAAGTGTCTCGCTTTTCAGCCATTACAGATAATCCCCATGAAGGCCGATTTAATTCCAAAACGGGCATTCTTATTACGAATTTAGGTAGCCCGGATGCACCGACGGCTAAGGCACTTAGAGTTTATCTTGCGGAGTTTCTCTCCGATCCCCGTATAGTCGAAATTCCAAGGCTAATTTGGTTAATGATTTTACATGGCATAATTTTACGTGTTCGCCCTAAAAAGTCAGCACATGCCTATCAATCAATTTGGACCGATGAGGGCTCCCCGTTGATAACCATTAGTCGAGCGCAAACTGATAAAATAAAGAAGCAGTTACGCAGTGAAGGTTTTGAAAACATCGAAGTTGAACTCGCCATGCGCTATGGCAACCCGTCAATTGAATCAGGGCTTGAGAAATTAAGAGAAAAAGGCATCACAAGAATTATCATCGTGCCACTATATCCTCAATATTCCAGTGCAACGACAGGCTCAACCTTTGATCAGATCTCAAAGGTGCTAAGAGGTTGGCGCTGGGTACCAGAGCTACATTTTATTAATGGCTATCACAAACATCCGCTCTATATCGAATCTTTAGCTAATTCCATTAGCGAAGATCTTGAGGCGAATGGGGAGCCGGATAAATTGGTATTTTCATATCATGGTACACCAAAGCTATTTTTAGATAGAGGCGACCCGTATCACTGTTTTTGTCAGCAAACGACTCGATTAGTCGTTGAAAAACTTAATCTTGATAAAGAAAAAGTAATAACTACCTTTCAAAGTCGTTTTGGTAAAGCAGAATGGTTACAACCTTATACGGACAAAACACTTGAGAGTTTTCCCAGTCAAGGTATTAAAAACGTCGCTATTTTAAGTCCGGCTTTTAGTGCAGACTGCTTAGAAACACTCGAAGAGTTAGAAGTTGAAAACCGAGAGGTATTTGAGTCTGCTGGCGGCGAAAAGTATCGCTATATTCCCGCACTAAACGACCGTGATGATCACATTAAAGCGATCACAGCGCTGATAAAACCACTGCTGTAATAAAGACGCAGAAGCAATCTGCTATTTTTAGGTGTGATATCAAAATATCACACCTTTATTTTTCTAACGCACTTTGTGTTTGTTCAGCAAAAGCGTCTGTTGTGAGTAGCTCAAGACAGGCATCTATTGGTTTTGCGGGACTGTAAAAGAATCCTTGAATGTGATGACAACCGAGCTCTCGTAATTTTTCGAGTTGAGTAAACTGCTCTACCCCTTCGGCTATCACACCAATTCCCAACTTATCACTGAGCTTAATGAGGCAGTCAATCATTACTTGTTTGTTGTAATCAGACATCAGGCTGTCGACAAAGCTTTTGTCTATTTTTAGGTAATCCACCTGATTTTCTATCAAGTTACTTAATGATGAATAGCCAGTACAAAAATCATCAAGCGAAACCTTGATCCCATGTTCTCTCAGTTGATTAAGCGTTTTCCAAGTATAGCGATTTGTAGCAAGCGATTCGGTAACTTCAATGGTAATTGCTTCATACGGGATCTTTGCTTTTTCGATGGCACTGGTAATTAACTTCACCTGATTAATACTGGCTTTAAACTCACTAACAGAACGGTTAATAGAGATCCCAACCTCTGTAAAACCAGCTTGGTGGATCTTTGCTAAGTCTTGGCAACTACGCTCAAGTACAAACTGTCCAACTAAATGAATAAGACCAAATTCTTCAGCAATAGGAATGAAAGTACCTGGTGATACCATTCCGTATTCATCATCAAACCAACGTACTAGGGCTTCAAACTTTGTGATGTGGTTGGTATCTGCATTAACGATCGGTTGATAATAAACAGTAAGCGCTCCTTCTTTCAGTGCCTGCTTTAACTTGTCTTTAAGCTTTATTTTATTTAAATAGGCATTTTGAATTGCCGCATTGTGTAAGGCTACCTGTCCGCGCTCGGTCTTTTTCACGCTATTGAGTGCATGCGCTGCGTTTCTGAGTAAGTTAGCCGCGGTGATCCGAGAGCCAGCCTCGAGCTGTGCAATACCTGTAGAACAAGTGACTTCTATAGTAATTTCATTAAATACATAGGGCTGAGAAAGTTTCAGTGAAAGCTTTTGAGCAATTTTAAGCGCGCTTTCTACATCGCTATGAGTGAGCAATAGCGCAAATTCATCACCACCATATCTTGCGATAATGTCATTTTGGCGAACTGCATTTTTTAATCGTTTAGCTACAGAAATAAGTACCTTATCGCCAATCTCCGGACCAAAAACATCGTTCACTTCTTTAAACCTGTCTAAGCCAATGAAAAGCAGTGAACAACTGGTATTGTTACTTCTAGAGCCCGATATTTGTTCTTCCAATCGCTGCATAAAACTGCGGCGATTTAATAATGCTGTTAATGGTTCATGGTTGGCGTAGAAGGTAAGTTGAGACTCATTACGCTTCCATTCGGTAATATCTCTAAAAATGCCGACGTAGTTAGCAACTCGACCTTGCTCATCCTTCACCACACTCAGTGTTAATTCCTCAGGATAAATCTGACCGTTCTTGCGACGGTTGTGGATCTCTCCTTTCCAATGGCCAACCGTGCTCAATGATGCCCACATGGCTTCATAGAATGATTTATCTTGCTTACCAGATGATAACACCGCGGGGTCTTGGCCCAATAATTCGTAGCCGGTATAACCCGTTAGCCGCTCAAAAGCACGATTCACCATAATGATTTTATTTTCATTATTGGTGATCATAATGGCTTCTGTAGCATGCTCGAACACAACATTAGTGAGTTCGAGCTGTTTATTTAGCGATGAAATATAGCTAATATCTTGAATAGTCGCAGTGAATACAAACTCATCGCTATGCTGCTCATCAGACTCTACTTGCCCAATAATTCTTAATAACCCATGATTTTCCGTGCGAGCGGCCAATGAAACTTGCAAATCAGTATTGCGAACGGCACCTAACCTCACTTTTTCTAATGCAATCCGCAGCCTTTCACTATCTTCTATCGTGAGTTTATCGAGCAATAATGACAGCGACGGAGAATGAGCTTTTGTCTTAAGTAGATGATTTAGGTGGGGGGAAAAGTAGTGCTTATTTTGTTTAAGTTGCCATGTCCATGTGCATAGGTCCGCTATTTGCTCACCTTTTGCAAGTTGCTTTAGTAAAATACCTTGTTTAGTCAATTCTAAATTGTGGTTAAGCTCCGTTGAGATCAGGTGTCCTAACTCTTGAAACCACAATTTTTCTTCAAAGCTGACTTGTTTTTCTTTATTAAACAAACAGACCATTATTCCTATTGGTTTGTGATCTAAGGCCCTTAGCGTTACCCCTAAATACCCCTCTATACTAAGAACACGAAGAATTTCATCTTCTTCATAAAGTTGTTGCAAGCCACTGGTAACACTGCAAACTTCGTTACTTGCTTTAGCATCAAAACACGGCGTCCCTTCTAGGTCATAAATAATATTATCGACTTCTTTACCATCCGCCAGGTACATAACGGTCTTTACGCGCTTATCGTTATCGATAAACTTACCCACAAAACAATGATCCGCATCAAACCGTTCAAACAGCTGTTTCAATGCAAATTGATATCGCTGATTAGTGGATGTTAAATTGTAAAAATGGCTAAACGTTAAATTCATAGAAGTCTGTATGGCTAATTCTCGACCAAGATTTTTGTTTAATAAATAATAATAGCTTATTAAACTACATAGAATATAAATACAGATCAATAAATTTGCTTTTTGAAAAGAAATTGAGTCTAGTAAAAGCAAGATAGCGCCGATTGGCGCTATCTAAGAAGAAAATTTGTTTATCTACAGTTGTGGTTGCACGTCCAAACCATAACCAAACATCACAGCGAGTACCAACACAGTTGCCGCTGCTACCATGAGTTTAGCCATTAACGGCATACAGAATCTAAACCAATGGGTATATGGGACACCAGCCATGCCGAGTATCCCCATTAATACTGCATTGGTCGGTACTATCATGTTTGAGAAACCATCACCAAACTGATACGCAAGTACTGCAACTTGCCTTGGTACACCAACTAGGTCACCTACTGGAACCATCAATGGCATGGTAACATAAGCCTGACCAGAGCCCGAAGGTATGAACATATTTAAAAGCGTTTGGATAAGTAACATACCAACAGCTGAAACTTCCGCAGCGACATAAGAAAGTGGTGTTGAAAGACCATGTACAATCGTATGAAGAATTTGACCATCCTCTAGAATTAGTGCAATACCACGAGCTACACCAATAAGCACTGCAGTAGTAACAAGATCTGAGACTCCTTCGATAAATCGGTTTGCGGCTTCATCAGCTGAAAGTTTACCAAGAATTGAAATAACGATACCCCAGGCGATAAATAAGCCACCTAGTTCGTAGAGATACCATCCTTGAGTCGCAATACCCCAAACCGCACAGACAAGCGTAACAATGAAGGTAAGTAGAATAGTTCTATGACGACCATTAAGCTGCGGATAGCTTGGCGCAGCCTGACCTGCCAGTGGGCAAGGCACGTCTTTCATCATAGAGTGCTCAGGGTTTTGCTGTACCTTTTTTGTATAGCTCCATACATGATGAAAGCCAATCAGTACAAATGGAACAAAAATAGCAAATCTCAACCATATGCCCGAATAGACAGGTACTTCAGCAATTTGCTGAGCAATTAATACCGTAAATGGGTTGAATGCCGAGACACCGTAACCAATACCATAGCCGGCAATGATCATACCAACAGCGGTCATGGCATCCAGCTTCATTGCTTTACAGAGTGCAACTAAAATCAGCACAAACGGGATGTATTCGCCTGCTGTACCAATAGCGCTTGACGCGATTGCAAAACAGAACACTACCATAAAAATGAGTTTTTGTGGTTTATCGCCATTTTTCTCAAGTAAACGACCGATCAACGCATCAACGGTGCCTGTTGCACGTGCGATTGCGAGTACACCACCAACAATCATAACGAAAAAGATTACGTCTTGCGCAGCAGCAAACGCACGAGGAATAGCTTTTAGCAGATCCCAAGGTGTAAGATGAACAGACTCTTCTGCAATATGGTAGGTACCAGCAAGCACAACCTGTCTGCCAGAGTCAGTAGTTGCAGTATCAAAAAAGCCTTGTGGAATAATCCAAGTCGACAGTAATGCAATTAGCGTCATACCTAGTAGCAGGACTAGTGTATGAGGAACTTTCAATGTTTTTGCCATGGAAAGTACAGCTCCAAATTTGGTAACGGTAAAATTGCAACGCATCTTACCGATATTCGGAGCAAATTTCACTTTTTAATATCAAATTTCCAATTATGCTACATTGTGATTGGCTAAAACGGCATGTTCAACACGGTTCCTGCCGTTTGCTTTCGCCTGATATAGACTTCTGTCTGCAAGTTTAAGTGCATGATGCAAATCCTCAGAGCACAGCGGCCAGTGAGAGATACCAAGTGAAATCGTAATATGCCCAGCTTCACCAAACTCAGTTTCAGCGGTACATGCACGCAAGCGTTCTGCAATTATGTCTGCTTTATCAATGTCTACATATGGCAAAAACATTAAAAACTCTTCTCCACCGCTACGACATAAGTGATCTTGTTCACGTGCATTAGTGCGCATCAGCTCGGCGAGTTTTCTGATTACTACATCACCAACATCGTGGCCGTAAGTATCATTCACATGTTTGAAGTGATCGATATCGAGCGCAATAATGCTAAACGGAGTTTGCTGCTCATAGGCAGTCTCCAGCCACTTTTCCATTCCTCGTCTATTGAATAAATGAGTAAGCTGATCTTGCTTTCTTTCATCGTCAAAGCGTTGGATCTGTGCTCCTAAGTTCTTAACACTGCTGTGCATTGCCTGATAAAGCCATGCGGCTTCATAATACCATGTAGATACATGTGGAAAATCTATGTTTCTACCATCTTGCACTTGCTCTGATAACTTAGCTAATCGCCATAGGGGCTTTGCTATTAAGGTTCCGAGTCCAAGTACACAAATTAACAAAAGTACAGTAAATGGAATGGTAGTTTTGAGTACGTGCCGCATAGTATTAGAAAGGTGCGACATGGTAACTTCTAACGGACGTTGTGCTACTACGCCCCAACCACTTGTGGGAACCAGAGCATAGCCCGCAAGCATCGCAACGCCTTGGGTATTTATCACTTGTGCTGACCCTGAAACTTTATTAAGCAGAGACCCAACGACTTCATTTTCAGTGACATCTTGTCCTATTCGATGATCGTCGTGATGATAGATTAGTTTGCCGTTTGGTCCAGTAACAAAAATATAGGTCTTGTCCTTATGATGGTGGTTAGCAAGAAGCCGCCCTAAGATATTATCTCCTTTTAGATAAATCCCAGCTGCGATAAAGCCGACAAATTTACCTTCTCTATCAAACATTGGGTGTGTTGGGCTCACCATCAAATTTCCGGCGGGAGAGATAAATGGCCCTACAATGAAAGGTGCCTGTTTACGAAGTGGCGATGTTTCGGCTTCATTTATAAGCGTAGTCCCAACAACACCGAGTGAACTGGGTTGAGCACCGATAATTTCTCCATCGGCGTTGACTAGCACGATTGAATCAAAACTATGAGTTCGAGTAAGCATTTGCTTAAGTTCGTTATCGACCAACTCTGGGTTATCTAGCTCCGAGGCGATAGTTTCGCTCGACGCTTTTAATTGCATCAAAACTGATTGTAAAAAGAGATCAGTAACATCCGCGAGCTTAGTTGCATAAGCGCGATTTGCCTCCAAGGTATCTTTTACCATCACTTGCTTTTGAACTTGGTAGCTTGAGAACAGAGCGTTTAGCAACGAAGTAAATACGCATAATGTGGCAAGAATGAGTATGAGCTTTTTGAGGTCTAACCAATGTTTTGCTTTATTTATTTGTACCACTAAGAATTCTCTTTAATGTACTTCCATGACATTTTAGCTATTCGTTTGAATGAAACAGTTAATCTATATCAAACTTCTGGTCAGACCAATAACGAATAAGAACGTGCACATTCTGTGTGCCGGTATTATAACCACATAGCCAAAAATATTTAGTTTTTTGAACGGATTATTGGTATTGTCTCAGCTATCAGGTGTAAAATAATCTGAACATAAATACAGCGAAGTTCTAATGAAGAAAAAGACTACCAATCCACTAGTTGGCCACTTTACACTTGCTTGCCTTGCGCTCGCGGCGATATGGATGTTCGTATCTGATAAAGATGCACTGCTTGTCCTTAATTCCTTGGTTCTTGTCTATATTGTCTTTGCTTTAGCAAAACGATTAATGAAGGCTTCCAATAAAAAGTAGCGCGCTTTACTGCTTTTGTTCAGAGCCTCGTTATTTATCGGCTCTGAACACAATAAATGGCCTGTTTTACTGCCTAACTAGCTTTAATAGGTTTTCCCCCCTACTATCAAGCTCATTAAGTGGTTTAAGCCCCATAATGTGTGTAAGTGTTGGGTAAACTTCTAAATTGCTAGCTTGTTCTATCGTTACACCCGATTTAAAGGCAGGGCCACTTGCGACAAAAAATGCGGCCATATCAGGTGTCACCTCATACCCATGCGTACCATAATAGCCTTGCTTGCCTTTTTGCATAAAGACAATAGGCGCTTTTGCTTGCAGGATAATGTCACCGATACGAGAAGACTCACCGCCATTTAATTGCAGTTTTCGCTCACGATTTAATACTTTATAACGACCATTCGCTTTTTTACGTAACTGCTGTATAAGCGTCTCTGTTTCAAGGACTTTATCACCTAACGCATAAAGTGACACCCTCGTTCCGCTATTTTTTATCGTCCAATCTTCAGGTATATCTAGCTCTTCGAGGATCACGGCTTTGCTTGGCTCTACGCTTGCCATACCGTGGTCAGAAACGAGTACTAAGTTCACTTTAATTTTGTCCCTTTTCAAAACAGCGACAAAATCTCCAATTAAGCCATCAACAAATTGTACCGCTTCTCTCGTTTTTTCATGATCTGGTCCGTATTCATGACCCATGGTATCCACTAGAGAAAAGTAGCTGGCGACAAACAATGGTTTTTCGCTTTTTGGTAATTTTAGCCAGCTGTGTATTTCATTTAGACGGTTCTTGTAATCGGCTTGTTTTGAATAGTGATAGTAATAGTCAGGCGTCATACCATTGATTCTAGCGTCTGATTCAGGCCAGAAATACGCGGCAGACTTATACCCGTGCATTTTTACAAGATTCCATAACGGAATACCACTTATCCACGAGCTATCCACTTTACCCATTCCCATCTTATAACACTCTTCACGCTTCTTATCACAAAAGTAATTATCGACAATGCCATGATTGATTGGTTTTAAACCCGTAACAATAGATAAGTGATTCGGAAATGTCTTAGTCGGATATTGAGGCCATAGCTTAGTCGCGCGGACGCCCTGCTTCGCAAGATTTGCAATATTCTTTGCATCGTGTTTTTCAATGTAATCCCATCTAAACCCATCAATGGAGATCAATATGGTTGTCGCGCGCTCAGCAAAAGCAGTGCAACTAAAGATAGATAAGGTGAAAAGGAGGATTCTTAACATGTATAAATTCCCGTGTCATGTGAGTACCGCTGCAAAAGTAGGAGGCTGTGCAGCATAATCCGTGTGATTGTGGCCGCATTAAATCACAATGATTTGAAATTTATATTGATTTGCGGTCAGTGGATGGCAATTATAGATATTCGGGGAAGGTTAACTTTCACTATGTTGTAGTTGAGCTTAATTAATGCTTGATCTAAGTCAAAGTGACCTTTATATTAAAGTTTCAATAATTACTGAAAGTTTAGAACAATGAACTTATCACCAAAAATAGAAAATTTTGTACTTCATTGCGGCGAAATGGGAAGCCGTTGGGGTTTCAACAGAACTATAGGACAAATGGTTGGTTTGTTGGTTATTAATGAAAAACCATTAACAGCGAACGAAATCGCCGATGCGTTAAAAATTTCACGCGGTAACGTGAGTATGGGAATAAAAGAATTGCAATCTTGGCAACTAGTTAAGGTGCATCATATTCCCGGCGACCGTAAAGAATACTACTCTCCAAACGGCTCTATTTGGGATCTCGCTAACCGCGTATTTGAAGAGAGAAGAAAAAGGGAAATCGACCCAACACTAACTCTACTTCGTGACCAAATCCTAGATAGCGCCAACTCACCTGAAGAAGTGTATGCACAGCAGCAAATGCAATCCATTCATGACCTACTTGAAACCGTCACTAAGTGGTCAGCGGAACTTCAACGCCTATCACCAGAGCAATTGCAATCGTTGATGAAGCTCGGTTCTTCTGTGAGTAAAGTAATAGATTTAAAGGATAAATTATTACGTAAGTCTTAAAGTGCGAGGTGCGTCATGCTTGATACGTTGTTGTTGTCGCGAATACAATTCGCAGCAAATATTAGTTTTCATATTCTCTTTCCCACGATAACCATCGCGTTAGCTTGGTTTCTGGCGTTTTTTAAACTCAAGTATGACCTAACCGAACACCCGGTTTGGTTAAGAGCTTATCGCTTTTGGGTCAAAATTTTTGCATTAACCTTTGCACTCGGTGTCGTAAGCGGCATTACCATGTCGTTCCAGTTTGGTACAAACTGGCCCGGCTTTATGGAGAAAGTCGGCAATATTGCAGGTCCCTTGCTCGGTTATGAAGTATTGACCGCATTTTTTATGGAAGCAACATTTTTAGGGATCATGTTGTTTGGCATGAAGCGCGTACCACCTAAAATACATACTTTAGCCACTTTTATCGTCGCCATAGGTACAACGCTTTCCGCATTTTGGATCCTGTCTTTGAATAGTTGGATGCAAACCCCGACGGGCTTTGAACTTAGAGACGGTATCGTATATCCCACGGACTGGTTTGAAGTTATTTTCAATCCTTCATTCGGTTATCGCTTCTTCCATATGCTACTAGCTAGTGCACTGACGGCTTCATTTTTGATAGCTGGTGTCAGTGCGTATCGGATGCTGAAAAACGACGAAAAACATGCCCCCAAAAAGGCGCTAACCGTTGCGTTAACAGTTGCGGCCCTGCTTACTCCATTGCAGGCTTTCGTTGGCGATTTGCATGGCCTAAATACGCTAAAACATCAACCACAAAAAATTGCAGCAATGGAAGGGGTTTGGGAAACAGAGAAAGGTGCACCACTACTATTATTCGCAATTCCGAATGAGGAAGAAAGACGCAACGACTTTGCGCTCGGTATTCCTAACATGGCAAGTTTTATTCTTACCCACGACGTTAACGGTGAAATTAAAGGGCTTAATGAATTTAAAGGTGAACACCCACCTGTTAAGCCCGTCTTTTTCGGTTTTAGAATCATGGTTGGGATGGGCATGCTGATGATCTTAGTTGCGTTTGTCACTCGTTTTACATTATGGAAAAAGGGCGAGTTACCGAAGTGGCAACTGAAAACGCTTGTTGCGATGACTTTCTCAGGCTGGGTGGCTACCCTCGCAGGCTGGTATGTCACAGAAATTGGCCGCCAACCTTATATCGTCAGTGGTATCTTAAGAGTTGAAGATGCAGTCACAACAATTGCCTCAGAAAATGTCTTATTTACACTCATTGGCTATCTGACGATATATGCAATCTTACTGTACGCTTATATTCGCACTTTGTTCCACACTGCTAGCAAGTCTGTAGAAGTGGAAGAGTACGACATGAAGGAATTTGCTGAGGAGGTGACTCGTGTTTAATCCGGAATATCTATCTCTCATCTATGCCGGTTTGATGGCACTCGCTGTGCTTGTTTATGCAATATTAGATGGTTACGACCTTGGCGTTGGCATGATGATCCCGCTGGACGATAAAGAAACCGCAGACACTATGATAGCCTCTATCGGTCCATTTTGGGATGCTAATGAAACGTGGTTAGTTTTAGCTGTAGGCCTCGCATTTATCGCATTTCCTCAAGCCCATAGTATGATCTTGCAGGCGCTCTACATTCCTGTTGTGTTTTTACTCTTTGGCTTAATTATGCGTGGTGTCGCTTTTGATTTCAGAGCAAAAGCGAGAGTTAAACGCCAAAGGCGGTGGGACAAAGTATTTAAATTTGGGTCGCTACTCACCTCGTTTGCGCAAGGGTATATGCTGGGGCTTTATGTCATAGGCTTTGAAAATACCCCTCTTGCCCATGCATTTGCGGTCTTTAGTGGAATTGGCGTTGTCTGCGCGTATGGCTTGATTGGTTCTGCATGGCTAATTATGAAGTGTGAAGGGCAATTGCAGCAAGATGCGATTAGCTGGTGCAAAAAATTTGCGAGAGTAGCCTTTGTTGGGGTGCTGCTCGTATCTATCATCAACCCAGCGATTAATGAGTGGATCTATGAGCGTTGGTTTGACCTCCCGATGGCCTTAGTCGTATTACCAGCCCCGATTATTTGCTTGTCGCTCTTTGTAATTTTAGAACTTGTGTTACAAAAACTACCAAAGTCGCCGGATAATGGTGCTTGGTTACCGTTCCTGATTTCAGCATTTATCTTTGTGCTTTGCTTCTTCGGCTTAGTTTATAGCTTTTACCCATTCGTAGTGCCAGGCAAGCTAACCATCTTCGAAGCGGTCGCTGACGCATCGGCTCTTACTTTCTTATTATATGGCGTAGTCATTGTGGTGCCGACCTTAATTGCATATACGCTATTTTCGTACCGAGTCTTTTGGGGCAAGGTTCAACCTTTGTCCTACTATTGACACTTGCATACATTAGCCCAACCAAAAGGCAGCGAGTTGGACGCTGCCTTTTTTATTGCTTTATGAATACTACTCGTCTTTGCTATATGTCTTTTTTGTTTACTGCAAATCTAATGCCTGCGAAGCAAGCTTTATCATCCAATAAATAGGCATAAAAAAGCCCGCTATTCGAGCGGGCTAAGTCTGACTTTGTGGCTAAATCTTTGGGTAACCTATTCTGTCAGATAAATATCCAACGCTTGAGGCAAAGTAATAAGATCTATTCCAATTCATTAAAGCCTTGTAATTGTCATAAGCCAAGTACATCCGGCCATTGGCGTCATCTGGCATCACTAATGCTGCTGTGATATTCACTTGTGGCAAGTCAGTACCGTCCATTCTGCGAAGACCAAGCGCTTGCCACTCCTGCAATGAACGCTCTGATTTACTCCACTCCTTTAACCATTCGCTGTGCGTTTTAGTACCACGCTTTAAAATGTAGCTATTGTCAAAACCTTCAGGTAGCTTAACTTGGCGACCCCAAGTGAGATCGTCGTTCCAGCCCACACTTTTCAGGTAATTGGCTATTGACGCAAAAGCATCTTCTTGTGTCGTCCAAATGTCCTTACGACCATCTTTATTATAATCAACAGCATAAGACGTAAATGAAGTTGGCATAAACTGAGTTTGACCCATTGCTCCTGCCCACGATCCTTTGAAATCATCCAGACCGATGTGACCATCTCTTAAAATATCCAGCGCAGCCCACAACTGTCTTTTATACAAAGCTTCTCGACGACCATCAAAAGCAAGCGTCACTAACGCACTAATGACAGGATAGCCGCCTTGAATACGACCAAAGTTACTTTCAAGGCCCCACAGGGCAACGATAAACCGTGCCTGTACGCCATATTCTTTTGCTATTTTTTCTAAAGATTCTTGGTGTTCTTTGTAGAGTTTGCGGGCCTGTTGGATTTTCCATTCAGGGACGCGCTTGGGTAAATAAGTTTCTAGTGTTTCGACAATTTCTGGCTGGGATTTATCAGCCTTAATCACCTTTTCCTTAAATACTGCTGTTGCAAAAGCCTCATCAACTAATTGTTGTGTATAGCCCTTGTCAATCGCTTCTTGTTTTAAGTTTTTGAGGTATTCATCAAACTTCGCTTGAGTGTTAGCAAAGACTGATGTGGACAAGCAAACTGAGGCTACTAGTAGGGAAATTTTTTTTATCACGAATCTGTTACTCCGTTTTGCTTTCTAAATTCATCAAGCAAGCTTTCTGTATGCGGTGGAAGTTGCAAGTAAAACCCATCGTCAGTTAATTTTTGCTTAACCGTTTCAAGATCAGCAATTCCCAATTTTGTTCTTCTCGCAAGGTCAATAATCATGACATAGGTAGGAGTGCCGAAAGTTTCCATTAACGGTGCAGGGACATTGGAAAAATCATCTCTTTTAGTTACAAAAAGATAGGTATCCGCTTTTTTTGGACTTTTGTATATGGCAGTGAGCATTATAAGCCTATAAATTCTTGCTAATCATGGGCGGTCACTATACCATGCTATTAGTAAGTTGTGGAAAGTTTTACTAACCGCTAAAGTCAGCTAGATAAGGCTTTAGCGGCGGTTGTAACAGAAATTTGAGTACATATGGCAAATCAAACATTCGAACTAAAAGGAAATCTATTTACACTCTCTGTGCTGCAGTTGTTTTCTTTAGATCTGACCAAGTTAAGGCAAGATCTTGATAGCAAAATTTCGCAAGCGCCTAAATTTTTTCAAGGTGCACCAATTGTCGTTAATTTAGCTGATGTTCAGGAGCAAACTGTAGAATTCAAAGAGTTAAAGCAAACACTGGTCGATTTACAGCTCAATCCAGTGGGTGTGTGTAGCGGTACTCAAAGTCAGCACGACTTAGCCAAAGAAGCCGGGTTTTCTGTACTAAACTATTCAAGGGATGTGCAACCGAGTACCCCATCACAATCTCAAGCAGAAGTAGTAGAAAAACAAGTTTATCTTCCTGCTCAAATTGTGAACGGAACGGTACGTAGTGGTCAGCAGATTTATGCTAAAGACCGTGATCTGATCGTGCTAGGTGCTGTAAGTCATGGTGCAGAAGTTATCGCCGATGGTAACGTGCACATTTACGGTACTTTACGTGGTCGTGCAATCGCAGGTGCGCAAGGCCAGGAAGACACGAGTATATTCTGTCAGCGCTTAGAAGCTGAGCTGGTGTCTATAAACGGGAGTTATTGGATCAGTGATTCGCTGCAAGGTGAACACTGGGGTCAAGCTGCTCAAATAACACAACAAGACGAATCATTAAAAATTACAGCTTTGGTCAAAGGATAAATCAGATGGCAAAAATTATTGTCGTAACTTCAGGTAAAGGCGGTGTTGGTAAAACAACGTCAAGTGCAGCAATTGGTACTGGCTTAGCGCTAAAGGGTTATAAAACAGCCATTGTCGATTTTGATATTGGTCTTAGAAACCTCGACTTAATCATGGGATGCGAGCGTCGCGTTGTTTATGATTTTGTCAACGTTATCAACGGTGAAGCAAATTTAAATCAAGCATTGATTAAAGATAAGCGCGTTGAAAAACTTTATATTCTTCCAGCTTCTCAGACTCGTGATAAAGACGCCCTCACTCGAGAAGGGGTTGAACGTGTGCTAAATGAGATGAAAGAAGAATTTGATTTCATCATTTGTGATTCCCCTGCAGGTATTGAGGCAGGCGCAATGATGGCATTGTACTTCGCTGATGAAGCCGTGGTAGCAACTAACCCTGAAGTTTCATCCGTTCGTGACTCAGACCGTATTTTAGGTATTCTACAAAGCAAGTCGAAGCGCGCTGAAATGGGCCTAGAGCCGGTTAAGGAACACCTATTGCTTACACGTTATAACCCAGAGCGGGTAGATAGCGGTGAAATGTTGTCGGTAGACGATGTTAAAGAAATTCTAGCGATTGACTTACTAGGTGTAATACCTGAATCAAAAGCAGTACTTAATGCGTCGAACTCAGGCCAACCGGTTATCTTAGACCAAGAGTCTGATGCAGGCCAAGCATACAGCGATGCAATTAACCGCTTATTAGGTGAAGTCGTTGATTTCCGTTTCTTACAAGTTGAGAAGAAAGGTATCTTCAAACGGATCTTTGGAGGGTAAGGTGTCATTACTAGATTATTTTCGTTCTGAGAAAAAAAATAGCGCGTCACTAGCGAAAGAGCGACTGCAAATCATCGTTGCGCACGAACGCTCAAAGCGTGGTACACCTGACTACTTACCACAGCTTAAGCAAGACATACTCGATGTTATTCGTAAATATGTGAAAGTAGATTCGGATGCTGTCAACGTCCAGTTTGAACAAAACGAGGATGACTTAGCAGTATTAGAATTGAACGTTACTCTACCTGATGATGAAAAGTAACAGTTTGAGTAAATGTGATAAGGGCTATTTCTATAGCCCTTATTTATTTCGTTTTGCCCATTCTAATTAAGCTGTCAAGGGGCTTTACATTGCCCTACTCTTTGCTGAATTGTCCGAACTTCAGATTACTTACTCTTATTTAAGGACAAAGTACCTTTGACCCTTTTTGCAGGCTTAGTATTGTGCTTTGGGCTTGACTTACGTTTGTTGTGACTGTGATTTTGTTCACCATTTCGCGTTTTTGGCTTAGACTTAACGCTATTTTGTTTGTCGAGTTCAGTTGTTCGATCTTTGCTGTTATGCGCTCGCCTATCTTGCTTTGGACGAGCAACTTCACTACTAGGCTTATCATGCTGTTTTCCCGCACCAGCCCCCGCTGATGCCTCTTGCGTTTTACTCGATGACTCTGTTGCGTGATTAATCGCTCGCATTTCGTTTTCGTTAAGGTGACGCCACTTACCAGAGCTAAGGCCAGTTAGATCGATATTCATTATCCGAATACGTTTAAGGTGTGTTACTTCAAATCCTAGATATTCACACATTCTGCGAATTTGACGATTTAAGCCTTGGGTCAATACAATGGTAAATGACTTAGCCCCGGTTTTACGAACTTTACAAGGCTTTGTGACGGTGCCAAGGATTGGAACACCAGAGGACATACGTTTTACAAAGCGCTCATCAATAGGCCTATCGACCACAACCTCATACTCTTTTTCATGGTTATTGCCGGCGCGAAGGATTTTATTGACCATATCGCCTTGGTTGGTCAAGAAAATTAATCCTTCGGATGGACGGTCTAAGCGACCAATAGGGAAAATACGCTCAGGATAGTTGATTGCACTGACAATATTGCTTCTGATTTTACGCTCGGTGGTACAAGTTACACCAACAGGTTTATTATAAGCAATAAATACAGCCTTTGGCTTTGCTTTCAGAGGCTTACCATCAATGATGATAGTGTCAGCATCAGACACTTTGGTGCCCATTTCTGGTAGAATTCCATTTACTTTGACACGACCTGAGGCGATTAAGTCATCAGCTTCTCGACGACTGCAGAATCCTGTTTCACTGATGTATTTATTGAGGCGCTTTTGCTCTGTCACGATACAACCACTTTGAGTAAAAACCCGTATTGTAATCGCTTCAACCGCTTTACACTACTGCATTTCTACTTTTGCAAACTTTTTCTTAATAGCTCAGGAGAAAAATGATACTGCTCTTTAGGCTTTCCTCTAAGACTCATTGCCTTGTAATCAATAGATTGCCAGTTTTTCGCTGACTTTATCCAGTAATAGTCAGCTAGATTTTCCTTGGTGATCACAGTTAAATCAAACGCAAGTTCAGTGTTATCCTTCCAAAAAGGGTGCCCATAATAATGATCGTACACCGAAATCAACGCCCAAGCCCCCATCATAAAGTGTCCACCAACGGATGCTTGCATCTCATTGTGTTCAATAAGGTCAAAAGTGTCAGACAACCAATCAAATCCACCAAACACTATTTGTGAGGTGCTTGATGCTGCTGCGGTGATAGCTCCCATCGCCATCAAATCTGACGCACACCAAATAAGGTTTGTTTTTGGATAGCGGTGCAACAATTTCTTAGTCTTATCAAGCGCTTGCTCTTTTGACCACCCAGCGTAGACAGTTTGCTGAACCACCACGCCAACTTCATCAAAAAAGCGCTTTGCACCGTTGCTTCTAATATCTGACTCTGTGCCATAGTGACCATTGATAGCAATAGGGTAAATTGTCTCATGACCGTTAGTTTTAGCTTGTTGGTATAGTTTCTTTGCCAGATCGTAACCAGCTTGGTCATTATCATGATGTACTTCCCCAAGCCAATACTTATAGTGTTCTTTTGGATTACCTATCGCCTGCCTTTCAGGGCCCGAAATCGTTTCTTCTAAAGTAATATGATTGATCCCATATTTTTCTAAAAGCTTTAGGCTTTCTTCGGCACCACCAGGATAATTAATGAGGATGACATAGTCGGGCGTAGCACGATAACTCAAGTATTTTTTAAGCTCAGCGAGCTGTATAATTCGGTTTCCTTCTCCATAGATCACATCTAATCTAATATCGAATTGATCCGCTGCCGCTTCTGTAATGCCTTGGACGCGCTGCCAAAATGGTTCACCAGGCACAGAAGGATTAACAAACAAGACATTTAAAGACTGTTTAGCATCAACACTAAAACACACCATCCATAGCACTACCCCAATTAGTACTTTTTTAATCATAGCGGGCTCTTCGTATTACTAGCAACTTCAATAATTTCTCAAATGGGCCTTGCTTAAACAACTTAAAATAAATAGACGCAAGGGCTAATTGAATTATAGACGCAATTACAAATGCCGAGAAATAATCCACCCGCTCCCAAGTGCTGATAGCGCTCGGGTTTATAAAGTAAAAATAGCTTACAAACACAATTGACTGGAGAAGATAAAACGAAAGCGCTAGGCGCCCAACACATTGTAAACTCCAAAGTTGACGTTTTGCACCTCGCATTGCCGCCTTAATTACAACGACATAAAACAACGCAACGGGTATCGCAAGGATCCAATCTATTCCTTCAAAAAACTCGACGCCTAGCTTACGCTCAAGAACAAAGCCTACAAATGACAAAATAATGGCTACAACGGCAAACAAATTAATTTTATGAACAGGTTCAGTACGCTCTAAATCAAACATTCCACTTCGATATAAACGCATACCAAGTAGCATTAACCCGGCGGTATACCACAAAGTAATAACCGGGATAAGCAAACTAATAATGATAAAGTACAGGCCATTAAGGGTGAGTAGTTCTAAGTAGTTTGCTGGAATTTGCTGCAAAAACTCGAGGTAGACTTCTGAAGTTCTATTTATTTGTGGTTCTGGATCAATTAATAGCAATAAGCTGATAGCAATAGAAGGGACTAAAATGAATCCTATCGCATAGCGGTTTAGCTTTTTGTCGCTCGCATCTATAAATCGTAGTGCTACAAATCCACTCAACGCATAATTAAATAAAATATCTCCAGGCCAAACCAACACGCCGTGTAACACACCGAAAACCATTAACCATGTTAGTCGATGTCTTGCAAGGCTCTGATCATCCGTCTTTGCTACCTGAATGCACAATGCCGCCCCAAATAACATGGCAAATAAGGTTCTGAATCGACCATCAAAGAAAATATTGTTAACCATTGCGAAGAACGGATCAAGATAGTGGGCAGTTTGAGCTGGTACATAACCCAACTCAAAATTGGCCATATGTACCATATTCATGGAAAGCAAGCCAAGCAGCGCGAACCCGCGGATCGCATCCATCGCAATAATTCTATTCATCAATACACACGGTTTTTATACATATCAGCCCAGTTTATCGCAGCGGCATGAAAATCAGGAAGGTTTTCGTCTTTATAGTTTAAATAACTGCACGCATTCTGCAGAGTCCACCAGCTTCCAGACTCATAGGCTCTAACGATATTTAAAATATAATATAGTGTGTTGGGTTTGCCTATCAAAGCATCATGGAGTTGCTCAGGAAAAGGTAGCTTGTTTACAACCTGCTCCATTGGCCTGTCAAGAATGGCATCAAGCAGAGAAAATAACCCTGTCATAAAGCTCATATTGGCAAGCCCTGGCGATATTTGCTGTGCGATAAGTTCACAAAACCGTGAACGAACGATAGAAAGGCGTGTTAATTCTGTCGGTTTTCCCTCGGCTACGTGGGCTGTCATAATTAAATTTACAAACTTTTTTACACGCTCGTTTCCTAAATATACCAGGGCTTGCTTTAAAGATTCGATACGACTTTTGATCGGAAATACGCCGGAATTAATAAGCCTTAGCAGTTTATACGCAAGCGCAGTGTCCTGAGCAAACAACTCGGCTAATCGCGTAATACTCATATTCGGTTTGAGTGCTTCTTCATAAATGAGCATGACTATCACATAATTGATAGTAATGTCTTTTTGCTCAATCATTTTTGGTTTTGCAAAGAAGTAGCCTTGAAAGAACTGAAATCCCATCTTTTTAGCTTGCTCGAATTCTTCTTCGGTTTCGACCTTTTCCGCAAGTAGTTTAATGTTCTTTCGCTCTTTAATCATGTCAATCACTGGCACTATAGTGTCCAGCGGGTTTTCCATGACGTCGAACTTAATCAACCTTACGAGCTTTAAGAAAGGTTCCCATTCTTTTGAGTATTCAAAATCGTCTAACGCGAGTCTAAAGTTGCTGTGAAATAAGCCTCTTATCCGCTCATAATTTTGTTTTGTTGGCGGAATAGTCTCCAATAGTTCTAAGATCACATCATTTGCTGGGAGAAACTCACACAGCTCCTGACGTAACGAGTCTGGACCAATATTAATTAGCGCTTTCTTTCCCGAAGTGAGATATCGCATGCCGAGGTTAAGTTGATTATTCATTATCAGCTTGGCTGTCGCTGCATCATCTGCAATATTTGGAAAGCTATTTTTTACACCATCGCGAAACAACAATTCGTATGCAACAACTTGTTTTTTACGATTAAATATGGCTTGGCGGGCCACAAAAACCTTCAAACAAAAACTCCTTCGTACCTAAAGTGAACAATCGCACTTTTGGTTTAGCAATTTTTAGATTTTAACCCTTTATGATGATAAAGAAAATCAACCTAAGCTATTAAGAATCAAAATAATAGCTTAAAAGATAATGCAAAATGACAAAAAAGAAAGGCCAAAGCTATCTTTTGATACCTTTGACCTAGTTTTTTGTTTAGCAACTGAGCCAATTGCTAAATACTTAACACAGATGCGAAAATTTTTTTAACTACGTTTTTTCTATCTATATAATTGTTCGCAGTATTTTTGTGCAACATCAGACCAGTCAAAGCGCTGCATACGAGCTTTCAGCCTGAGTTGTTGATATTTTTCGCAGTCTCCTATCAGATCAGCAAGCGCTAATTCAAAAATCGCAATAAACTGATTACCTTGCTCTGCGAGTGTTTCCCCTTCAAAGCAATAGCCGGTTTCATTGTGTTTTACCGTATCATATAGTCCACCCACTTTATGTACGATACAAGGTTGTCCAGCGCGCATCGCAAGCATTTGGCTGATACCACAAGGCTCAAAGGAGCTTGGCATTAAAAACAAATCACCTAATGGGTACAGTTGCTCGCCGAGTGCTTTACCATAACCATTTAAAAACAAGACATTGTTATGGCGTGCCATTACTTCGGTAAATAGCTGCTCAAGACTTGGGTCACCAGAGCCTACAATCACAATACGTGCTCCTTGGTGCTTGGCTATTTTTGCAATGTCATCGAGCACAATGCCTGATTGGGTAGGCTGTCTTAAAATAAGTGCTTTTTGATCGGTGAGACGACCAACACTTGTAATTAGCTTGCCGCTAAAGGCTTCGTCACGCCAAGCGAGTATGCGCTGATGAGCAATGTAAAACCGAGATAATACTTGGCTAGATTTTGCCATCCATTGAAACACATGCTGCTCAGCAAGCACCAAATAGTCAGCAAAAATTAGATTCTCTTCGTCACCTGACTCATCATACACACAACCGTTTAAAATACCCGCTAACCGTCCTTCATGAGACGCATGCTGCATGTCGCTTTCTAACCCTTCGCCACCAAAAAAACCAAGCTCAGGATGACTCGGGATCATCACTTCTTTGGCATAATTAGGAGAAACAACATGCACTTTGTCTGAAAGATTAATAGCCGCTCGCATCGGATTAAAGCAGTGAGGATATTTAGGATCGCAAATACTGAGCCCATCATAGGTGAGTGTCGGAAACCAAGACTCAAGGCTGGAAAAGTCATGATTAAAAGGCCGGATCCCTTGAAGCGCAAGGTTATGCACAGTATAGACTGTCCTTAGCGCCTTTAAGCGTTTGAATCTTGGACTAAACTGACGAAGTACAGCAACGACAGCAGCGTGCCAGTCATGTAGGTGTACAACATCTATCTCAGCTATCAACTCATGTTCAATAAGTTCAGCAACTGCCGCACTAAAAAACGCAAATCGATTTGCATCTGTCGCAAAGGGCTGGTGAGGATCATTACAGTAAATAGCGCCGTGATGCTCACTAAACAATGAGTGTGAAATGACATACTGAGTGACATTGTCACTTTCTTCAACAGACCAAAGAGTCGCCGTTTCTAGGTGTTGACGAAAAGGGACGGCAATATCAGCGACTAAGCTTCGATTTAAAGCAGCTTGGCCATAATCGGGTGTGACCACCGATACTTTAATGCCAAGCTGCGCCAATGCATAAGGTACGTCGCGTATTACATCTGCGACGCCCCCCACCTTACAATTTGGCAACCGATCGTTTTCGGCTGCCACTAAAATTACATGCATAGTACCTCTACATGGATCATTTATTATTTTTTTCCGCAAGCTCTGCGAGCATATCTCGGGTCACCAATACGATCCCCTTATTCGACACTCTAAAGCCATTCTCTTTGTCTAGGTCAGTATCGTAACCAATTGTCATCCCCTCTGGTATTTGACAACTGCGGTCAATGATTGCGTTTTTGATTTTGCAGTTACGCCCGATTTTGGCACCAGGCAACACAACGGCTCCTTCAATTTCACAATACGAGTGAACATGCACATTGGAAAACAGCAATGAACGCTTAACTTTAGAACCAGAAATAATACAGCCACCAGAAACCGTCGAGTCTACGGCCATACCGCGTCTATCATCATCATCAAATATAAATTTAGCTGGTGGTAGCTGTTCCTGATAAGTCCAAATTGGCCAATGAGGATCATAGAGATCAAGTTGTGGTTCAGGAGAAACCAGCTCCATATTTGCTTCCCAGAATGAATCAAGCGTCCCTACATCTCGCCAATACGGCTGCCCTTCATGTGATGGGTCGCAAAATGGATACGCATATACATTATGCTCTTCTATGATGGATGGGATAATATCATGACCAAAGTCACGACCAGATCCTTCTCGTTCCGCATCCTTTTTTAACTGCTCGAATAAAAACTCAGTGTTAAACACATAGTTCCCCATAGACGCCAAACATACACCTGGCTTTCCAGGGATTGACGTCGGATCTACCGGCTTTTCATCAAAGCGACGCACACGGTTGCTTTCATCCACGGTCATTACACCAAACGTTTTCGCTGCTTCTTCACAAGGCACTTCAATACAACATACGGTCATATCTGCACCTGTCTCAACGTGCTTTGCAAGTAAGCCACCGTAATCCATTCTGTAAACATGATCACCCGATAAGATCATAACGTATTTGGGAAGCTCATGACGAATAATATCCATATTCTGGAAAACTGCATCTGCTGTGCCGCAGTACCACTCATCACCATATCGCTGTGATGCTGGCAATATTTCTACAGATTCTCCAAGTTCCTTTTTAAAGTGTCCCCATGCGCGATTAACATGGCGAATAAGGGAGTGCGACTTATACTGCGTGGCAATACCAACCCGTCGGATCCCTGAGTTAATGCAGTTAGACAGTGGGAAATCGATAATTCGATGTTTGCCGCCAAAATAAACAGCGGGTTTCGCTCGCCAATTGGTGAGCTCGTGAAGGCGCGAACCTCTTCCACCCGCAAGTATTAAAGCATATGTTTCTCGAGTGAGGGTACTAATATAACGATTCGCATAATTAGGCATGATTTCTTCTCTCCATAACTTTTTTGCGGTGACTACTGCATTGGGCTCAAGCGCCAAATATCATCGCTGTAATCTTGAATTGTTCTATCGCTAGAAAATTTTCCACTTGCTGCGGTATTGAGAATACTCATGCGCAGCCAATGTTCCTTGTCTTTATATGCTTGAGCCGCATGCTCCTGGCTCTCAACATAGGAAGGAAAATCTTGTGCCACTAACCAAGGATCGGTACTACTCTTAATTGAGTTGATTACGTCATCAAAGATATTAGGCTCAAATAGGTTAAAGTGACCACTTTCGAGCAAAGCCATAACACGTTTAAGGTCATTGTTGCTTTCTATTATCTTAAGGGGCTGATAATTTTGGCGCACTTGCTGTGCTTGTTCAGCAGTTACACCAAATAAGTAAAAGTTGTCTGCACCAACGCATTCTCGTATTTCAATATTTGCACCATCTAAAGTACCTATGGTGATCGCGCCATTCATCATAAACTTCATGTTGCCTGTGCCAGACGCTTCTTTTCCAGCGGTTGAAATTTGCTCTGATAAGTCTGTTGCAGGACAAATCACTTCCATTTTTGAGACATTGTAATTGGGCATGAAAGCCACTCGAAGATAGGGCCTCGCCGCGGGGTCATTGTTGATAACATTGGCAACATTATTTATTAATTTAATGATCTTCTTCGCCATGTAATAACCGGGTGCAGCCTTACCTCCAAACAGTACGCAACGAGGAATAAGCTCTGCCACATCGCCACGACAGATCCGATCGTAAAGATGGATAACGTGCAATACGTTAAGCAACTGACGCTTGTATTCATGAATACGTTTGACCTGAACATCAAACATCATAGTTGGGTCAAACTCTACCTGACATTCATGAGCAATTAGCTCAGCAAGACGTTGTTTGTTGTTTTGTTTGACTGTTAACCATTGCTTTTGGAAGGCGTGGTTATCGTAAAAACGACGTAGTTCACTAATTTTAGAAAAATCAGCTTGCCACCCGTCGCCAATTTTATCGCTAATCAATCGTGCCAGTTCTGGATTACAATGCGATAACCAGCGCCTTGGCGTCACACCGTTGGTTTTATTATTAAACTTCTCTGGGCACAGTTGATAGAAATCGTTAAACAAGCCAGCTTTTAATAACTCGGTATGAAGTGCAGCAACACCATTGACAGAATAACTACCTACAATCGCAAGATACGCCATGCGAATTTGAGGATGGCTAGACTCCTCAATGAGTGACAGCGCGCGCTGCTTTTCGATATCACCGGGCCATTTAAGTGCAACTTCCGACAAAAAGCGGGCATTGATCTCATAGATAATTTCTAGCAACCTTGGTAACAAGCGCTCAAATAAACTCACAGACCAGCGCTCTAATGCTTCAGGCAATAAAGTATGATTGGTATATGCCATGGTTGATGTCGTTATCTTCCACGCGGCATCCCATTCCAGCTCGTAATCGTCTAATAAAATACGCATTAGCTCAGCTACGGCAATACTGGGATGGGTATCATTGAGTTGGAATACGTGATAATCCGCAAAATCACTGAAATCATCGCCATATTGCTCAACCCAAGTTGCAATCACGTCTTGCAAGCTCGCGCTGGATAAAAAGTACTGCTGCCTTAATCTCAGTTCTTTGCCATTTTCACTGGCATCATTGGGATACAGGACCATCGTTATCTGCTCAGCGAGATTCTTCTTCGCCACTGCTTCTGAATAACTACCGGCGTTAAATTCGTTAAGGTCAAACTCATCGGTTGCCTCTGATTTCCATAGTCTTAATGTGTTTACCACCTCATTACGATATCCAGGCACAGGAACATCGTAAGGCACCGCGAGAATATCTTGAGTATCAAGCCACTCACGATGCTGCCTACCATTTTTGTCAGTATGTACTTCAACATGACCAAAAAACTTAACTCTGCGGGCTTGTTCTGGTGCGGCAAGCTCCCATGGATGACCTTCACGGAGCCAATTATCTGGCTGTTCTACTTGGTGACCCTGTTCACAGGTTTGGTTAAACATCCCAAACTCGTAACGCAAACCGTAACCAACAACAGGAAGGGCTAATGAAGCACAGCTATCCAAAAAGCAGGCTGCAAGGCGGCCTAAACCACCATTACCAAGACCTGCATCATGTTCAGCCTGCGCGACTTCTTCAAGCTCAGTACAGTATTCTTGTAATGCCGCTTGAACTTGTTCTTCTAAGTCTAGATTTAACACCGCATTAGACAGTGCTCTACCCATTAAAAATTCCAACGAAAGGTAAGCTGCTTTGCGCGTCTTTTTACTCTTAATGTGCTCTTTGGTTGCTCGGCAACGGGCGACTAATCGGTCACGAATAGTCAAAGCTAATGCATGGTACAAATACAGTCGCGACTCTCCTACTTTGTCTCGACCTAAGGTGTAGTAAAAGTGACGAGTCAAATCATCACTCAAGGTGTTTTCATCTATCTTTGGTGCATCTTGCCAATGTTTTACCACGCATACTGGCGCACTTTTATTAGCCATGCTTTTCATCCCCTTTGATTGATGTAAATATCCATGCTGACTTAGCTGGAACCTGTAAATAAGAATCTAACTCTGGTCGATGCGGCTCAACCGCGGTGGTGATTGCTTGCTGCCAATGAGATGAAAACGCACTAAATGGCAGCTTTATTTGCAATGCACTTTCACTGGCGTTCAGTATTATCAATAAGCTTTGCCCTAACTGCTGATCGGTGATGGTGTAACTCAACCATTTGCGGCTCGGCTCTCGCCATTGTTCAGGCGATAACGGCTTTGCTTGTTCATTAAACCAATTCACCGCAAAACGACTGTCACTGTCATGGACATAAAATGAGTGAGAAAACGCGGCAAATTGCTTACGAAGTGCAAGTAAATCTTGGATAAAAAAAGTTAACGTGTGGTGTTGCTGGTGGTTTTTCCATGCCAGCCAGCTAGTGCAGTTGTCTTGGCAGTAAGCATTATTGTTGCCACTTTGCGTATGTGCCATTTCGGTTCCCGCACAAATCATCGGGATCCCTTTGGATAAAAACAAAGTGAGTAATGCATTTTTCTGCATACTGAGACGCAATTCATTGATTTGAGGGTCTGCACTGAACCCTTCTACCCCACAATTAAATGAAAAGTTTTCACTGTGGCCGTCTCTATTTGCCTCACCGTTTGCTTCATTGTGTTTATGCTCGTAAGCCGTCCAATCAAACAATGAGAAGCCGTCATGACTGGTAAGAAAATTTATGGAGTTCAAAGGACCCCGTAAGTTATGTTCAAACAGATCACTGGAGCCATGAATACGCATCGCAAGCTCTGGCAATACTCCCTCATCACCACGCCAGAAGCGTCTAACGGTATCTCGATATTTATCATTCCACTCACGCCAAGGAGAAGGAAATTGTCCAAGTTGATACCCACCAGGACCAATATCCCAAGGCTCGGCAATCAGTTTTACTTTGCTAAGCACTGGGTCTTGATGGATCGCTTGCAAAAATGCATGTTGATTTGAAAATCCCGAGGCTTGACGAGCAAGGATCGTCGCCAAATCAAAGCGAAAACCGTCCACCCCCATGTATTCCACCCAATAGCGCAAGCTGTCCAAGACAAGTCTTAATACCACTGGATTCGAGATATTCATTGTGTTTCCACAGCCGGTGTCATTAATGTAGACATTGGGCTTACTCGGCAAGGTACTGTAATAAGTCAGGTTATCAAACCCTTTAAAGCTAATTGTCGGGCCATCCAAACCACCTTCCGCAGTATGGTTAAACACCACATCCAAAATAACCTCAATGCCGGCTTGATGGAGTCGCTCTACCATTACCTTAAATTCGTTGATGTCGTCGTTAACGAGATAACTTTTGTGTGGCGTAAAAAAGTTGAGGCTGTTATATCCCCAATAATTTTTTAGTCCTTTGGTCGTAAGAAATTGCTCGTTGATAAACGCATGCACAGGTAGCAGCTCAATCGCAGTAACACCAATATGCTTGAGGTGATCGATAAAGGTTTGTTCAGCAATCCCTAAATATTTTCCTTGGTGTTTAGTTGGAATATCTGGGTGCCTAACAGTTGCCCCTTTAACATGACATTCATAGATCACCGTTTTACTCCACGGAGTCTTCGGTCGCTTCCCTTGATACTTCTCAATCGCCGTCACTTTACTCTTTGGCATATCACAGGCGTTATCAGATGGGTTTAAATGGCCTACTGGCAAATGGCAAAAATGCCGTTCACTCCAAGTAAACTCACCGAAAAAGTCGCGACAATATGGGTCTAAGAGTAACTTATTAGCATTGAAAAGCAGCCCTTTTTCCGCACTATACTCTCCGTCTACACGATAGCCATATAAGTCTCCGACTTGTGCTCCCTCGATAAACAGTGACCAATTTCCGCCCTCATGCCGAAACATCCCTATCCGATTCACTTCGCTATGGCCGCTTTTGTCGAACAGACACAGGGTTACGCGTTTTGCTTTCGGTGCATAAACACAAAAGTTAACGCCTTTATCACTGGCCGTTGCACCCAATAATTGATGATCGCCGCGATAACTGGTTAGCATGTGCCACCAGAGATCAGTTGCAAATACACGGTTGCCAAAGGCGGAACGGTTATATCGATACTTTGCTCAAGGCCATGGCTTGCTATGCTTTTCGATTCAATGAGTTGTTGTTTATGTGCAACGACTCCAACGCCGCTCCCCCAAAATGCTTTGTCATCCGTGTTTAAGACAACTTGATACACACCCGCTGACGGCACGCCTAAGCGGAATTGAAAATGGGTTTGTGGCGTAAAGTTTGCTATCACCACCAGCGGTGTAACACCATCTCGTCCATAGCGTACAAAACTATATATGCTTTGCTCCGCATTCCCACCATCAATCCAATTAAATCCTGTTGATTTGTTATCGCACTCGAATAATTGCGGCGTTGATTTATAGGTCGTATTGAGCGCTTTGACACACTCATACACGCCTTGGTGCGCTTCACTTTCAAGCAATTTCCAGTTGAGTTGTTGGTTATGATCCCACTCCTCTCGGGGGGCAAGTTCAGCGCCCATGAACAGCAACTTTTTACCTGGGTGGGCAAACATAAAGCCATAGTAAGCACGTAAATTAGCGAATTGCTGCCAATCGTCTCCTGGCATTTTGCTCAGTAGCGCACCTTTGCCATGTACCACTTCATCGTGACTTAATGGCAATATGTAATTTTCAGAATAGGCATACACCATCGAAAAGGTCATTTCATGGTGATGGTACTTGCGATGAATTGGGTCTTTGGACATATAGTTTAGCGTGTCATTCATCCACCCCATATTCCACTTATAACCAAAACCCAAACCATCGTGTTCAACACTGCGGGTAACACCGGGCCAAGCTGTGGATTCTTCAGCGACCATCATTATACCTTCATCAACGCCATAACATTTGGTATTGACTGATTTGAGGCATTCTATTGCACCTAGATTTTCACGGCCACCATATTGATTTGGCACCCATTCCCCATGCTTACGGCTGTAATCCAAATAAAGCATCGATGCCACAGCATCCACCCTTAAGCCATCGATGGCGTATTCTTTTATCCAATACATCGCATTCGACAACAAAAAGCTTTTTACTTCAGCGCGGTCGTAGTTAAAAATATAGGTGTTCCAATCTGGATGAAACCCTTGCCGCTTATCAGCATGTTCGAATAGGTGTGTGCCATCAAATTTATGTAAACCATGGGGATCTGATGGGAAATGTCCCGGTACCCAGTCGATAAGTAATCCGAGCTCTTCACGATGACAGCACTCAACGAAGTAAGCAAAATCCTCAACGCCACCAAAGCGACTGGTTGGCGAGAATAACCCCACCGGTTGGTAACCCCAGGAGCCATCAAAAGGATATTCACTGATAGGCATCAGTTGCAAATGAGTAAACCCCAGTACCTTTACATAGGGGATAAGGTCGTCCGCTAACTCTCGATACGTAAGATAGCGATTACCTTCTTCCTCTCGGCGTTTCCAAGAGCCCAAATGCACCTCATAAATACTAATGGGTGCATTGATTTTATTACGCAGCGCCTTTTTATCATGATCTGCTTGGCTCAATGTGAAAGCGGCTGGTCGAGCCTGAGTTATACTCGCCGTGCCCGGTGCTTGTTCCATTTTAAATGCAAAGGGGTCGGCCTTTTCTATGCGCTCACCCTCAAATGTAGTAATTGCAAATTTATAGCAGCAGTCTACCTCCAGTGCCGGAATAAAAAGCTCCCATACACCACTGGCTGGGTGTAATCGCATTGGATGCTGCACGGCCTGCCAATGGTTAAACTCACCTATCACAGAAACAGACAACGCATTTGGCGCCCAAACACCAAAGCGAAACCCAATTACACCCTCTATTTCTACTTGATGTGCTCCTAAATGCACATAAGCTTGGGCTTGTGTTCCTTCATTGAATAAGTACAAGGCATCATCAGCCAAGCAACTTTCAAAACTATATACATCCCTCGCAGTGACGGTTTGCTCTGGGTAGTGCACTTCAAGCAGGTAATCTTTGCTGATGTCATCCGCTTTAAAATCTAATGTGAATAGCGCACTTTTGCGAAACCGTTCAAGCCCATAGCTGCTATTGTTGGTAAGCACCTTAACTTCTGTCGCACCTGGAATAAAACAGCGCACGACTGAGCGCTTCGCATCTAGCTGGTGTAGCCCTAAGAAGGCAAATGGGTCGCGACACTTACCGGCTTCCAAAGCGGCTAATTGACTGATGTAGTCATCTACTTGGGCGTCTTCTATTTTTGCTCTTGTATTCATCTATTCTTTCCTGCTGGTTACCGCATCTCGGATCAGCGGCCGAGAACTTGCAATAATTTCCGCTGATGTCTGATTAAGTCGCCTTCTCCAGTTTGGATACTCTTGGTCAGTACCAGGAATATTCACTGGTAACTTCTGTTCGTCGAGGTCATCAAACTGAATTGTCAGCATTTTTGCAGGCGACTTGGCGAGCACATTGATAAGCGACTGATACACATCACGGGCTTCGCTCGCAAGGCTGACACTTACCTCACCATAGCGACTAAGCCAATGACAAAGCTTCTCTCGCTCGGATGTTCGCTCTTCATCCGCTTTTGTTAGTTGGGGTTCGCTCAATAACTGATATTCGCGTTTCAACCTAAGGTCATCATGGCTCCACCAGCCAAAAAATGGCGGGACGTCATGGTTAGCAACCATGAGTAACGCATTGTGCTTATAGTGCGTAGGTGCTAAAAACTGACCGTGATAATCCTTCTCGAAGTAAAAAAGAATATTGCTGTATATATGAGACTCAGACATTGCTTCTTTGATTTCGATTGGAACAACCCCTAAGTCTTCACCAATGATCATTACTTGATGTTTGACAGACTCAATTTTGAGGATCGCTAAAAGGTACTCAAATGGATAATATACATAGCAACCTGTTTGCTGCTGATCTTGATAAAAGCACCACCACAACCTTCTTAGGCCCATCACATGGTCAATTCTTAATGCCCCAACACCGGTGATGTTCGCTTGGATCAGCTGTTTAAAAAATGCAAAGCGCTGCGCTTTTAACTTAACGGGGTTTAACGCTGGTAACCCCCAGTTTTGACCGAGCTCTGCCCAAGGGTCTGGAGGCGCGCCCACGCGAGCATGTGCGGCATACAAACTTTTATTGCTGTTGTATTCACTTGAGCCGTCAGCACAACCAACGGCTAAATCATTGATTAAACCTACAGCCATACCGGCATTCAGTGCCGAAGACTGGCATTGCGTTAATTGTTCAAACGCAAGCCATTGTATAAATTTAGCGAAGTCATCGTCCTCAAATGCCTTAAGCTCTTGCTGCTTAACCTGGCAAAATCGAGTAAAGTCTGCACGCCACGCTCCAGTTTGTTCACACAATAACTGCCACGCAAAACGTAACGCGTTAAGCTTACTTTCCATACAGTGAGTCATATCAAGATATGTCGCGTTCAAGTTACTCTTTGAGACGTCTAGATAGTCGGCGAACACACTCACATCTAAGCCAAATTGTTCACACAAAAGCTCGATAGAAATGTAAAAAGGGTGCAGTAGGCGGCGGTCATTTGGGCTGTACGGGCTCGCTTTTTCTGGTTCATCAACAAACAACAAATGCAGTGGGTTTAACAAAATGTAGTCAACCCCTTCAGCTGCGCTAGCCTCAACTAATTGCTTTAGCTCATAAAAATCCGCACTTAGCTTGCTGCCAGCAGGCTTTAACGAATATAGCTGAATAGACAATCCAAGGAGCTTTTTATGTTGTTCAATCGGGTCATAACACTGTCTAGGCGTCACCCAAAGTTCTGTCCCAAACCGCGCACCATTTAACATTACCTCAGCGCTATGATAACCGACTTCAATCGCGTTTATTGGCACTTCAAGTTGAACATAACGTGTATCTTGATAGCGGTAATCCCCAATCGCTACTTGCTTGTTTGGATCGCAAACACAGCAATAACCCAATGCGGGGATCGACACAGTTAATTCGTTAATTTGCAGGCCGGCATCCACTCTTATCGTAATAGTTGGCATCTCTTTGCAAACCAAAGTAATGGCTTCAACTGGTGTTAACCACTTAGCAATATCCAACTCAAAGTTGAGCGTATTTATTTCATCTAGATTGCTGACATCAACACCGCACTCCTGCAATGCCTGTAGGCGAATTTGGTGATCAAATACCACATGATCACCCGTGTATTTATGGTACTCATAACCAATACCATAGAGATAAAGAAGCTGGGCAATGTTGTCCATTTATAATGTTACGCTCTCGCTGTGGACACAACACTGTTGTCTTCTCCAAAGCCGTTGGGCACATAATCATCTGCTTGATGATCGTTGTCCCAAACTTCACCATCAATCAAATATCTGAAGTGGTAATCTTTGTCGGTTGGTAAACGGTGTTTGAGCTTAAACGCACTGTCTTTTTTGATGAATTTCATCGGCTCAGGTTGCCAATCATTAAAATCACCAGCAAGTTCCACCGTTTTCGCTTCTGGGTGTGAAAATGAAAATGTAATTTCTGCTTCGTCTTTTGTTTTGAAAAACCGTTTAGTGAGCATATAACCCCCATTTACCTTTTGTGAGTCCTTATTTCACAGTGACGTACGCTAATACTGCAAACGACTGGTAACTGTGTACGATTTATGTCGAGCATATTGAGATTTAAGCGAAATTAAATTTTAATTAGCTGGCAACTCACCGTTCGCTTTAAAAATCAACAGCCCTAAGTACAGCAAACAAATATTGAGTTTGTATGACAGTACAAATTTGGTGCAATTTTGCACCGCTTTGGCGCAATCTAAATCAGATAAGCAGTGATTTCAGTTTGCTATGAGTTCCTTGCAATCACTGAGCCAATCACATTAAGAGTCAACAAGAAAGCTAGTTAAGAATGGTTATCATGTAAAGTGAATTTAACTAATAATTGATCCCGCTCATATAAAGCAGTCTGCAAAGTGAAATTTTTAGTACTTTTGCACGATGAAGTTTGCAACTGAATGCTAAAGTGTGTAAAAAACTAGGTTAGCAACTATAATTTCAGATTACATTTTTTGCGATGAAGATCGCATCTGCGTACTATTACTCCGTAATATGCAAGAGTCTGAATTACTAAGGAAAGCCTATTCATGCCAAACGCGATAAGACTAACAAGTACCCTACTTCTGGGCACAATATTTGTTGTCATATTGCTGCATCTGTCTTTTAAGGCCCACGTGCTTGAGCTGATCGCTACAACCCCGATAAATGAGCACCTTACAGTATCAATGATATCACCTTGGTATTCCCCACTTCTGCACGGTTTGAGCTTTGCAGCAAGCGGAAACCACACTTATGTTGCAGTAGAATCAACTCTCGGAATACCCAAATATCTGGATGTAAGTACAGTTTGGTATGCCGTATTTACTTCTCCAATCACTCTCATTTCAATTGCAACTTTACTCGCGATTGTTGCGTATCTTTTTAAATCAGAGCGCCGCTACCGTAATCAAGATGAAGATATAAGCGAGGTGAATAAGGACGTTGGAGGAATATTGATGCGTTTAGAGGTTGATAGTGCGCCACTGCACCATAAGTCCTCTCTTGCCAAACTCAGCCATGCGATCCACGACTTGTCTAGCCATCTTGCACGCGTAAAACGCAATTCAGAGTCTCAAATTTTTCAAGACAAGCTCACAAAGCTTATAGATAGACATGCATATATTGACCATATTGAGGCAAAGTTAAAGCAAGCTGAGTTGGCGCAACAAAAATGTGGCCTGCTATTTATTGATTTGGACGGCTTTAAGCAGGTCAACGATTCCTTTGGCCACAGTTTTGGCGACGAAATTCTGATCCAAGTTGCTGCTCGGCTCTCAAAAGTGGTTCGCCAATATGGTTTAGAAGATTGCCACCCTATTCATGGCCTTGAACAAAACCTCTCAAGACTCGGCGGCGATGAATTTTCGCTATTTATTCCCAAATTAAGCAATCCAAGTTTGTGCACAGAAATCGCGCAGTCCATTCTTAGTGATATAGAGCGTGATTTCTTGCTTGGCAATAAGCTTGTCAAAATTGGAGCAAGTATCGGCATCGCGGTATACCCAGATAGTGCAGCAACACCAAACTCATTACTGCAGATGGCTGATGTTGCCATGTATAGAGCAAAAACGGATGGTCGTGGAATTTTTAAAGTTTATTCCCCCGAAATGGGGTCGAAAATGCGACGTTATCACTACCTCTTAGAAGAGTTACGACTCGCTATCTCTGCGCAAAGCTTTTATCTGTCATTCCAACCGATAGTGCATGTTGAAGATTGTGCTATCGACTATTTTGAGGCGCTTATTCGTTGGAACCACCCGATAGAAGGGCAGATTCCACCGGCCGAATTTATTCCAATTGCAGAAGAGTCAAATTTAATTTTAGAGCTTGGTGATTGGATCCTACTTGAGTCGTGTAGGCAAATGTGTGCATGGCATAATGCAGGGATGAAAAAGGTAAAAATCTCGGTCAATGTTTCTGGAATACAATTAAAGCACAGAAAAGTCTTTGAATGGGTAAATGCTGCCCTAGAAAAAACCGGTTTACCAGCTACTGCTTTGATGTTGGAAATCACAGAGTCCACTCTTATCAAGGCCAGCAATGAAACGATTTCACAATTACAACAATGCCGAGATGCAGGAATAAGTGTCGCGATTGATGACTTTGGAACAGGCTTTAGCTCGCTAAGCACCCTCGCCGATTTACCCATTGATGTGATAAAAATCGATAAACTGTTTATCACTCAAGCCAATAGCAACCCCAAGTACCGTAAGATCCTCAATTCCATCAGCGAACTTGGACAACAGTTAGAATTAAAGATTGTTGCCGAGGGCGTTGAACAAACCGAACAATTTGAGCTAGTTAAAAACTTAGGAATTAGCTGTGTACAGGGGTACTTAGTTAGCCGGCCTGAAAGCTCAAATAATGTGGGTAGCAAAGTGTTAAATGGCAATGTGAATCACATCGCAGCCACCGGCACCAGCATTTGGTTACCAGAGCAAGTTGGGTAGCTGCTGTTAATAGTTAAGCGAAAAAAGTTAGCTACATACAGCACCTTGCACGCTAGGAAACCTATTATGCTAAAAGTGGGGTGCTTGGCAAATCGTGATGAACGCCCACAGTATTTAATCTGAACCAAGGCAAGGTTATTTATCGCTTAAATTTGGTTTCTAGGATAACCGATGAATTGGTACGCTCAATCCCCTCTAAATTACCAATTTCATCTAGCAGATGGCTCAACTGCTCCAAACTCTGTGCTTCAACAATGGCAATCAAGTCATATTCCCCACTAATGGCATAAAGCGCAGAAACATTTGGCAACTGCTGCAATGCTAAATTCGCCTTTGTAGTGAGTTTTTGTTTTACCTTAATAGAAACGTGTGCAGATACTAAATCGTCCATATACTGCTCCGCGAACTCTACGCGATATCCTTTAATTACGTCATTTTGCTCTAATTTTGCGATACGATTTTGTACTGTGGTTCTGGAAAGGTCTAACTTACGTGCCAACTCAGAGATGCTCTCTCGTGCATTATTACGCAACAGTGCAATGAGCTTTTCGTCTTGTGAACTAATCATTTTGCAATTTAATCATGTTAATTTGACATAAATGATAGCAAATATGTGAATTATTGCACTGCAAATTATTACAAAAGCGCGTAATAATGAAGAAATAGCAAGTTGGCTGCGAGCAGAACAACAAGTAATCAGCTTCTGCTCGACAGTAATACCGCACAATGATAACAATTTAGGAGAAAGCGTCATGCAAGCAAATCGCGAATTATTCGATGAAGTCATGGTTCCAAACTACAACCCGTCAGCCGTTATTCCAGTTAAAGGCCAAGGCTCTCGCGTATGGGATCAGACAGGTAGAGAGTTCATCGATTTTGCAGGCGGTATCGCCGTAAACTGTCTAGGCCATTGTCATCCAGCACTAGTCTCTGCACTTAAAGAGCAAGGCGAAAAGATTTGGCACTTATCAAATGTGATGACCAACGAGCCGGCGCTTCGCCTTGCCAAAAAGTTAACTGATGCAACATTCGCAGAAAAAGTCTATTTCGCAAACTCAGGCGCCGAAGCAAACGAGGCGGCACTTAAACTTGCGCGTCGTTGGGCACTGGATAAATTTGGTGCAGAAAAAACGCAAATTATCGCATTCAACAAAGGCTTTCATGGTCGTACTTTCTTCACGGTAACGGTTGGTGGTCAAGCAGCCTATTCAGATGGCTTTGGTCCAAAACCTGCTGATATCACTCATATCGACTATAACGATTTAGCTGCGTTTGAAAAAACAATCTCAGACAATACTTGCGCAGTTATGATGGAACCGCTTCAAGGTGAAGGCGGGATCATTTCTCCAAATGCTGAGTTTGTCCAAGCTGTGCGCGAACTATGTGATAAGCACAACGCGCTACTTATTTTTGATGAAGTACAAACGGGTGTTGGCCGAACTGGTGATCTATATGCTTATCAAGGACTGGGTGTAACACCTGATATCCTAACTAGCGCAAAAGCACTAGGTGGCGGTTTCCCGATTGGCGCGATGCTTACTACCACTGAAATTGCAGCTCACCTTAAAGTAGGCACCCATGGCTCAACTTATGGTGGTAATCCACTAGCCTGCGCGGTAGCGGAAGCTGCATTTGACACCGTAAATACAGAATCGGTGTTAGCTGGCGTAAAAGCCAAAGAACAACTATTCAGAGATGGCCTAAATGCTATTAACGACAAATACAATGTATTTTCTGAAGTGCGCGGTAAAGGTCTTCTTCTTGGTGCAGTGCTCAATGATAAATTTGAAGGCCGTGCACGCGACTTCCTAGTAGCAAGTGCAGAGCACGGTTTAATGTCATTAGTTGCTGGTACTAACGTAGTTCGTTTTACGCCTTCCCTTGTGATCACTGATGAAGAGATCCAAGAAGGTCTAGCACGCTTTGAACAAGCGGTTGCTGCAGTAGTAAACGGCTAAGGAGCTGGGGACCTCGGTCTCCTCTTTCTCATGTTAGTATTAAGACCAATACAAAAAACTGACTTCGACGCGCTAAAAACCATTGCGGTTGAATCTGGCCATGGGTTTACCTCACTGCCAGTAGATGACGAATTGTTGTCTAATAAAATTAACCGCTCGGTTGAAAGCTTTGCAAAGTCAGTATCAAAACCATACGACGAAGGCTATTTATTCGTTCTTGAAGACACACAAACGGGCGAAATTATAGGTACCACTGCGATTGAAGCCGCGGTCGGTATGTCAGTGCCTTTATATCACTATCATCTTGGTAAAACAGTACATCACTCAAGAACTTTGGGTGTCTATAATACCGTCGATATTCTGTCGATGTGTAACGACTACACTGGAAGCTCTGAGATCTGCACGCTATTTTTACGTGAAGGTCATCGTCAAGGCTTCGCTGGTCGCTTTCTTTCAAGAAGTCGTTTCTTATTTATGGCAGAACATGCAGAACGCTTTAGCGACACCGTTATTGCGGAAATGCGTGGTGTAAGTGACGAACATGGCCATTCGCCATTTTGGCAGTGGCTGCAAGAACACTTTTTTAGCATTGAATTTCCGCAAGCAGATCACTTGGTCGGTCTCGGGGACAAAGTTTTTATTTGTGAACTTATGCCCAAGTATCCCATCTATGCAAACCTACTAAGTCCAGAAGCACAAGCTGTGATAGGTAAAGTGCACGAGAAAACCAAGCCTGCTTTGCGTTTATTACAAAAAGAAGGGTTTGAACACCGTGGCTATGTTGACTTGTTCGACGCAGGTCCAACGGTAGAAGCCAAACTAGACAACATTAGAACGGTTAGAGAGTCGTTTAAAGGTGAGGTTGAAATAGTCGCTTCACTACCTGACAAGCTCCCTAATCTTGCTATTTCAAATGGTCGATTAGACGCGTTTAAAGCCACGTTTACCGATCAGGCTTATCTGTGCGAAGCGGAAGAAAAAATTCAGCTGACCGTAGAGGTAGCCAATGCGCTTGATGTCACTCAAGGTGAACTGATAAACGCATTTAAACTATAGATTTCAATGTCGTGCTGATACCAATTGGTATAAAGTTTAACAAGCTGTCACCAAGACAAAAAATTAGGAAACCATTATGCACAACAACGTAGATACACTATTTGAACACCTGTGGGACAACTACCTAGAAGTAACACCTTCTGCAGTTAAAGTTCATGAACTACTCGGCTCAACGCAAAAAGACGACGTGATCAATGACCACATCGCATTGCGTACTTTTAATATTGAAAAAGTAGGTCTAGAAAAGCTCGCTGCACATTTTAAAGCAGTAGGTTACACAGAATGTGGCGAATACCACTTTGAAGCGAAAAAGCTATATGCCAAGCACTATGAACACCGAGATCCAACGAAACCAAAGGTGTTTATCTCTGAGCTGCTCGTTGAAAAATGTTCAGAAGAACTACAAGCTATCGTTAAAGACATGGTTGAGCAAATCGACGAGTCTGCAGTAACAGCTGAAAACTTCCTGTATTCTGGCACCCACTGGCGCGTTTCTCACGAGACATACAAAAAACTACTGGCTGAGAGCGAGTATGCCGCATGGATGTCTGCATGGGGTTACCGCGCTAACCACTTTACGGTAAGCATCAACTACCTGAAGAACTTCACCACAATTGAAGCTGTAAACCAAGCGCTCAAAGACAACGGTTTTGAACTAAACACCTCTGGCGGCGAGATCAAAGGCTCTCCAAAAGTGTTACTAGAACAATCTTCGACGCTTGCTGATCATCAAAACGTACAGTTTAACGATGGTGAATTTAGCATTCCAAGCTGCTTCTATGAGTTTGCTCTGCGTTATGCCAAGCCTGACGGCGAGATCTATACTGGTTTTGTTGCAGCTTCTGCTGACAAAATCTTTGAAAGTACTAACGCAAGATAATCGCGTTTAAAATCAGTGCTTGCCTAAGCACTCTGCCCAAATTGTAAAGCAGCCTTTATGGCTGCTTTTTTAGTTAATATTAGCCACAGCTCCAATCAAACTCGCGGTTTACCAAATCAAGCATACCTATCCCTCCGCCAAAGTTATGCCCACCTAAGATCTCTTCGAATTCGATGTAGTAAGGTGTAAGAAAATCTGGGATCCCTTGACCGTTTAAACTCGTCCCACCTAAATGGTTTGGCGAAACACTCTCTAACCACTCAGGGTCGCCTTCGTACGGGTCAATATAACCTGTATCTTCATATTCGTTGGGCACCTTGCCTGCATTAGGATCACTAGGGTTGGCAATAAGCACAATTGCACGGTTAAAACTCACTGCTTCTGGGGGAATTCCACCAAGCTCGCGATATATTTGGTATTCTTCAGCTGGCAAACTGAGGTACTGGGAATAGTTCATTTTCCAAAAGCAACTCGCCCCACCCTCGACTAGCCATCCAGGGACGCAAACATCATCTTCAAAATGCCGTTCAATAATGGTTGGCGGTGAACAGAGCTCGCCGTAAAACTCAGCTTCACTAAGCAGGAGCGTTGCGTAATAACAATCTAGCGTATCCGCTGCAAACTTACAGCTAGGATGAACCGTTTGCATCGCCTGCCAAAAGGGTTTGAATAGCGGTTCATCTGGCGACTGCTCGGCAAATAACGCCTCTTCTAACCCTTCAATATATTCGGGCCCGCCATCATTGTGATCAACCGCGATTGCAAAAAAGCTAACCGCATACGCATTCTCATCAGTGCGATAACCCTCTGGCAATTTTAGTGTAAAGCTGTGTTTTAGCGGGTAGCCGGTATGTGGGTCCAGCGGCCATTGATTGGCTTTAATTCCGGGGGGCAAACCAAATACCCAGCCATCAAAGCGTGTTTTATCGTCAATGGATTGTTTCAATATTTCGATATTATAAGCATTCATTACTATCTCCTTATTAAATAACGTTGCTTACTCGTAAGTTAGGGCCTGTTTATCTTTCAAGTTTGTTTTTGCAGCAGCAAAGAACAACAGACCCTAGTATAAAAGTATTAACCCCACAATTGAAATAGGTACTTAGACTTTTTACAGTGTTTGAGACACTTAAAAATATTGTTTATATTCATTACCTGTTGTTGAAAAATCAGTAGTGAAGATGATTAGACAAGGATAATAGTTATGAATTATTTTGGAACGTTTGGTTCAACTGAAAAAGAGGCGCTTCGCCTTCTCATGCCAGTTGTCGACAATGCTTTGAAAGCGCATGAGAGAGGAAACTATCAAGCATATTTATCTGTAATAACCGCCGACTTAGCCAAAAAGGTTTCTGAGGAGGGATTTTTACGGGCATACCATGAAATCGCGCCGCAGCTTGGCCGCTTAAAATCCAAAACCTTGTTAGCGTCTCTTCGAAGAGGTCAGGATCCAATGCTGATATTTGCAGCGAAATACGAGAACACACAGGACGATATCGTAATTAATATCACATTTAAAAACGCGACTACCCCTCCTTTAATTGCATGGATGTGGATTGAATAGTCCTTTGGTTCAAAGACTTAGATCAAAACTTATAGGAGGACCATTTCCGGTTTGCTTCACACTTGTGTAATAACATGTATAACCCTTAACAGCCGGTTATTAGGACGAGTAAGTGAAAACAGTGACAGGAAATGGTAATCCCTCAACAAAATTAGACTGTATCAGTCACCTAAAGCAATAATTTTGGCAGTAGACACCGCGGATATTTTCACTCCAAAACTGGAGATACTTGGCAGTGTGGCATTATGATGTATTCTTATTTGTTCACCTGACATGTGCTTTTTGCAATGTGTGGTATGGGCATCCGCCACTAATGTAACTGCATAACCCAAACCCGCGGCTCGCCGACTCGTTGTATCAACACAAAACTCTGTAGCATAACCACAAACATAAATATGTTGAGCTCCATGTTCTTCAAGTATGTTAGACAGATTTGTGTTTAAAAATGAATCTGGGGTGGTTTTACGCACGAACTGATCATTGGCGTCAACTTGAAGTACTGATTGTAATTGCCAACCTTCACTACCATACTCAATCGCAGTACCGTTTTGCTCATGTTGAATATAGATAACTGGCATGCCTTGCTTTCGAGCCCAATCTGTCACTAAGTTAATTTGGCTTAACACCTCTTCACTTGCATACGGTTTGGGCTCTGGGTCGAATAAAAGACTCTGTACATCAATTACCAATACTGCAGATTTCATAGCATACTCTTTTTGGGCATAATCTTGCTTATAAATTAAAAAGCCGCCAACAGCTTGAACAGCATTCATTCTTTCAAGGGTTGTAGTGCCCAAGCAATATAAATCACAAGCGTTATATTGTCATTTTAATATTTATACATTGGTCTTACTGCCACATTGGCTATGTTTCAATACAGCTAAACAAGTTATGATAAATGTGTATGCAAAGACCTTGTGGATAGCACACTTATGGACAAGATTGATCACCAGATATTAACCCCTTTAACGGCATTACTATGCTTGGTCATAAGCGGTTGTGACGACCTAGGCCAACAAATAGACGCGCTTACTGGCGAGCAAGACAAACAAGTGCAAACACTAATTGAGCGCACTAAAGACCAAATGGTGTTTGTTGAAGGCGGCAGCTTTATGATGGGCGATGGTGGAGGTCCTAATAACTTGCCTTGGACCATAGCTCGCGATAATAAGCCCGCTCA